>JAPKYU010000130.1 GCA_026394175.1 Acidobacteriota bacterium
TCGGCGATCAGCGCCTGGAGCACGTGGGGCCATTCGTCGGCGGCCAGGCGATGAATCGTTCCGCGCGACGGCACCGTAAAGGCGCGCACGTGGGCGAACAGCCGGCGCTGTGCCGGCGCGCCGACATTCAGGGGGCGCCGCAGCCGCAACCCACGCGGCTGGAAATCCACGCAGTTGAAGCGGCCGCTGCCGGGCCGCTCCTCGTAACCGGGCGTGGCCGCCCGCGCCAGGCCGTAGATGCGGCGCTCTTCGGTCTGGTAGCAGAGAAACAGGTCGCCGGCGCGGACATGGCGCAAACGCTCCCAGCTCAGCGGCGAGCGGATCCATCCCCCGCCGCCCATCTCGTACGGCTTGCCGCCCCGATAGCGGAAGTAGGCATCGAAGTGCCAGCCGGTCAGCCGCCCCGGCCGCTTGGCGTTCACTTTGTAGACCCAGACGTTCATAGGCTGTAGGCCGTGGGCTGTGGGCTGCAGGCACAACCGAGCCCCTCGGAGAGCGGCGGCCAGCCTTCGGCCGGGGAGCCCACAGCCCACAGTCTTGTTTCTTCCCCCGGCCGGATATAAGATGATGCCCGAGATCTCTTATCCCTTCTGGAGGAATTATGTCAGATGTGACCCGCCGGGACTTCGTGAAGAACGCGGCGGCGGCGACGGCCGTGACCGCGGCTTCCTACAACCGTGTCCTGGGCGCCAACGACCGGCTCGGCATCGGCATCATCGGGCCGGGCCAGCGCGGGCGCAGCGCGCTGATGCGTAACTTCTTCGCCTGGGCGCCGGACAAGAACGCCACCATGGTGGCCATTTGCGACATCTGGCTGAAGAACCGCGAGCGCGGCGCCGAAATGGCCAACAAGGCGCTCGGGGTGCAGCCCAAGCTCCACAAGAACATCGATGAGATCCTGGCGGACAAGACTGTGGACGGGATCTTCATCGCCAACGCCGACTTCCAGCACGCCAAGACCGCCGAGGCCGTGGTGCGTGCCGGCAAGGACTGCTATTGCGAGAAGCCCATGGCCACCGTGCTGCAGCACGCCAAGGACCTGATCAAGGTGGTCAAGGGCTCCAAGCAGGTGGTGCAGGTGGGCACGCAGCGCCGCAGCGACGGCAAGTACCAGCAGGCCCGGCAGATGATGCGGGAAGGCATCATCGGCGAAGTGAAGCACGTGGATATCCGCTGGAACGTGATGTCCACCCGCTGGCGCCGCGCCGACGTCAACGAGGTCGAAGAGAAGGACACGGACTGGAAGCGCTTCCTGATGTACCGCCCCGCCCGGCCCTTCGACAAGCACCTGTACATGGAGTGGCGGCTGTACCGCGACTTCTCCAGCGGCATCCCGGACCAGTGGCTGTCGCACCAGCTCGACGTGGTGCACTGGTTCACCGGCGATGTCCACCCGCTCTCCTGCATGGCCAGCGGCGGCGTCTATTACTGGAAGGACGGGCGCGAGAACGAGGACACCATCACCGTGGTCTACGAATACCGCAAGGGCTTCCAGGTCACCTACCAGGCCCGGCTGACCAACGGCTCCGACGACCCCAGCGAGCTGTTCTACTCGCCGCAGGGCAAGCTGGACACCATCAAGATGACGGTCACCGGCGATGGCGCGGAGGCCAAATTCAGGAGCCGCGCTCCGGTCAATATCCCGGGGCTGCCGGAGGCCCGGCCCAAGAGCGCCCCCACCGGCCCCAGCAGTGAGCCCAACGCTCCCACGGTCGGCGACGCCACCGCCGCCCACGTCGGCAACTTCCTGGATTGCATGCGCTCGCGCAAGCAGCCCAGCGCCACCGTCGAGGACGGCCTCCAGAGCTCGGTGGTCGCGCTGATGGCGCTGGAGTCGCTGAAGGCCGGCCGCAAGGTGTACTTCGACACCCAGAAGCAGGAGATCGTCGATTACAAGGTCTCCTGAGTGGGGAGTGCGGGAACAGAGCCGTCCGCCGCGGCGGATAAGGAAGCGGTTGCCATGCCGGGTGACCGCCCGCTGGCGCCTGCGGCTCGGTTCTTTGTGACGCGCTGTTCCTGGCCTTGCCCTGGGGCCTGGGACTTCGCACTGCCGCCATATTGACACCGGACACCACCTGTCGCACTATGGCGGGTTCCGCTCTTCTTCTGTGGGAGGCGCCATGTTCGGTCCGGCCATGCCGTATCGCAAGGTGGAGTACATGCACTGGGCGAAGATGCACTCCCAGGCGCGCTGGAACCTGGTCACCAGCGGGGTGGCGCCGGTCAGGTGGAGCGAACTGGGGGTGGACCCGGCGCAACTGGAGATCAGCGGCGACAGCCCCTACGGCTACGAGCCGCTGATCGAGCACATCGCCGTCCGCTACGGCGCGCGGCTGGAGAACGTGGCCCTGGCCGGGGGCGGATCGGAAGCCAATTTCCTGGTGATGGCGGCCCTGCTGGCCCGCGGCGACCGCGTGCTGATCGAGCGCCCCTGCTACGAGCCGCTGTATCGCGCCGCGGAATTGCTGGGGGCGGAAATCGACTGGCTGGAGCGGCGCTTCGAGGATGCCTACCGCGTGGACCCGGAGCGGGTGGCGGCCGCCCTGACGCCCCGCACTCGCCTGATCATACTCACCAGCCTGCACAACCCCAGTGGCGTCTTCCTGGACGAAGAAACGCTGGTCGAAGTGGGCGAGGCGGCGGCGGCGGTCGGCGCGTACGTCATGGTCGATGAGGTCTATCAGGAGTTCCTCGCCGGTGTTCGCCCCGCTTTTCAGGGCTGCGACCGGTTCATCTCCACCAACAGCCTGACCAAGGTCTACGGGCTTTCCGGCCTGCGTTGCGGATGGGTGCTGGCGCCCAGGCAGGTGGCCCGGCAGGTGCGCCTGGTCTCCGATTACGTCAATCCCGAGGGAGTGCTGTTGGGCGAGATGACCTCGGCGGCGGCCTTCGAGAGAATCGAATTGCTCGATGAACGCTCCCGGGCGCTGATGCGCGCCAATCGCCGCCTGCTGGACCAGTTCCTGGCACTGGCCCGCGATTATGTGGAATGCGTGCCGCCCGACGCCGGCTCCCTCTGCTTCCCGCGCCTGCGGCAAGGCAGCGGAGAAAAACTCGCCGAGCTGTTGCGGGAGAAGTACGACACGTCGGTGGTCGATGGCCGGTTCTTCGCGGCGCCGGCCGGCTCGGCGGCCGGCGACTGCGCGCGCCACGTCCGCATCAGCATCTCGAACGAAACCGAAGTGGTGCGCGAAGGTTTGTCCCGGGTCCGCCAGGCGCTGGCCGACCTGGCCTCCGCCTCCAACCCCCACGCCCTCTCCCAAGCCGCCGGTCGCATGCCGTGACTTCTATGCCTTTCGCTGAGAAGTTCACTGCCGCCGCATGCGCCATTCTCGCACTCCGCAGCCGGTTGCGGCTGGAGACAGCTTTCCCGCCGACCGATGTGAGTGACTATGTACGGCAGCATTGCTTCCTGCTGCTGGGGCGAATGCGGGAGGTCATGAATGAGTGACGCATTGCGACTACTCGCAAGCTACGAGGTTGACGTTTAGTTCCCGGACGTGAGCGGGTTTGAAATTCTGGAGATGCTCGACATCCGCAGCCGCATGGCGGCCTGTGAGAACGACCTTAACGACGAACAGCGCGCTCGCCTGGAAGCAGCCGACGACAGGCTCCTCCGTAGTGCCCCAGCCTTTTTTCAAAGCGTGGCCGCCATTGCTGACCTGCCAGAGATGCGCCGCCGGTCGCGCACCCCCTGTTCGCACTGGTGGTGGTACCTGGAGAGATTGGCCGAGCGCGAGCCGGTCCAGACTTGATCCAGTCCCGATTTGCTTGTCAATGGATGGAGGCGATGGTGGCCGACGAGGAGGCGCTGGAGACCCCGCCGATGGTCACCGCCACCGGCAGACTGTCGCCCTGCACGCGGTCGCCCGGCACGCGAAGGTTGATCTGGTACAGGCCCACATATCCGGGCGCCAGTCCCGCGTAGCTCACGATCATCCCATGGCCGCCGATGGTGACCGTCACTTCCTGGGAGGTGGCCGAGAGCGGCTTGTCGGAAGCCGCCGCGCCGCTGGCCACCGCCGGGTTCACCCTCCCCAACCCGGTGGCAAACAGAATCAGGTCCTTGTCCCGCTTCCCCGGGTTCTTGGGAGTCACCGGGGTGAAGTCATCGGCATGGAACAACGCGGCCTGCGTGCGGCCCTCGGCGCTCATGGTGAACACACCGGGCGCCGCCGCATTCACCTGCACCGCGACGCTGCTGCTCACACGGGCCGTGTCGCGTGACCGCACCGTCAGGGTTACGCGGCCTGTCGCCAGCTCCGCGGGAAGCTGAGCGTTGATCTGCGTGGGCGAGGTGTAGAACAGCGGCACGGAGGTCTGGTTGGCGGTCACGCACACCCCGCCCAGCATGGTGGGCAGCGGCAGTTGCCGCGCTGATTCCGTAGCGCCCAGGTTGGCGCCGAAAATGCTCACGATGGAACCCGGCGCCACCGGGCCCTTGAAGCTGGCGCCGTTGACCACCCCCGCGGACGAGAAGCTGGGAACCGTGCGGCTGGCCTGCGTGGTGGAGACAACGCTCAGGCCGGAGACCGTGAGCATGTAGACGTTGTTTTGGGAATCGGCCACGACGCCGGTGCGGAACAGTTGAGTTTGTCCCTGCGCCCCAAACAGGCGGGTAATGGAGGCCGGAGGCCAGATGCGTGGCAGAGCAGTGCTGGTTGTGGTCGTGCCTCCCGTAATGATGCCGCCGGTCCCCGGCTGCTGAATGGGAGTTTCGCCGCCCGCCCCGGGCCTGGTTTCCGGCGGCTGCACAGGGGTCCCGCCGCCCGGCGTAGGCGTGGTTCCGCCGCCCGGCGCAGGTGTGGGTGTCGGCGTCGGCATGATGATGATGACCGTGCCGGGCGGCACCTGTGCCGTAGGGGCGGAAGTAGAGCCCGGCGTAATGTCCATCGCGATTTCCGCCAACCGCACTTCGTCGCGCTGTTGCAGCGAGGAGCTGTCGAACAACTGGAGGCGCTCCACGGTGATCTGGGAGGTGGCGGCCTGCACCCGCAGGGCCATGTTGCCGGCCGCCGCCACGCCCAGCGACGCGGCCTGGGCCGCGGTCACCCCGCTGGGGGCGATGCTTCCGCGCTGTGTCAGCACGCTGTTGAAGACGGTGTTATCGAACACGTAATAGCTGCCGTCGGCGGCTGCCGCAGCCGTCCCCCGATAACCGCCAATGGCTCCTGCGCGGGTGATGGCAAAAGTATCGGCGCCCGGATCGTAGTAGCGCAGCGTCCCGCTGGCATCGGCCAGCACGATGGCGCTCCCGTTCGCCGGAGCGATCAACAGGTTGCGGCCGTTAATGCTGTTGGCAACGTTCTCTCCCAGGTTCCGGCGGGGGAAGGCGTTGCGCGTGGCCAGGCTGAGCTGCCAGACATTGCCGTTGCCCGGCGCCTGGCCCGGCTGTCCGATGGCCATGGTGGTGAACAGGATGGCGCTGGGGGAGACGGCGATGGAGCGCGGGAATTGCGGCGTGGCATTGAGCGGTACCGGCGCCATCATGATGCGGTCCACTTCCTGCATGGCCTCCAGGTCCACCACGGAGATGAACTCGGCCCCGGAATTGGCGACCACCAGCGTGGTGGCACTCACCTGGGCCATGGACATGGGCTGGCTGCCTACGGCGATGGGGGCCAGGAAACGCCGTTCGGCAAGCGAGAACACGTCCACCCGGTCGCGCAAAAAATTGGCGATGTACAGGCGTTGCCGCGCTTCATCCAGCAGCATGTCGGTCCCCAACCCGTCAATGGGGACGATGCTGCCGCGCTGATCGACGTCGCGGAAGTTGAGGTTGACCACGATCGCCGGCTCGACGTTGACGGCCTCCGGCGACGACAGGACGATCGAATACTGGCCCGTGCCGAGGGCGTTGAGATTCGCGCGGCGCGAGTCGAAGGTGATCTGCAGCGTGGCCGGGGCCACCGAGGATGTCTGGCGGATGGTCAGCGCCGCGTTCGTCGCCCCCGAGGCCACAGCCGAAAACGTCGCGCGCCCGGCCCCGGCGTTGCGCACCTGCACCGCCGCCGTGACCACGGCGCGACTGCAGACATCCGCGGTCAGGACGACGCTGGTGCTATCCACGTCGAGAATGGGCGAGCGGTCCAGTTGGCCCACCGGGATGACCAAGAGGCCGGAAGCGGAGAGGGCAAACAGATTCTGGCCGTCCCGCGAGCGGATGATGATGGAGGTGGGGCTTTCCGGCAGGCGCAGGCCCAATTGCGGCGTCAGGTTCCAGCCGTTCAGCACCTGCAGCACGCCCCGGGTGGCGGCGGTGCCGCCCTGGGCAGTGGTGCCGGCAAAGGCCGGCTGATTGGTGTTCAGCGGGTGGATGGGCGTCTGCGTCGCGAACGACGCAAACACATAGTTGCCGTCGGCCGAGAACACGCTCCCCCCGGTGAGCTGCACGTTATTGGGCGGCAGGTAGCCCGTGCGCCCCAGGATGGTCAGGGTGTTGGTGTCGAACAAGAACGGGCCGGCCATGAAGCGCGAGCCGTCGGGGGCGATGGAGAGAATCGAGCTCAGGCCGGACACGTCCCGGCTGCGCAGCACCGTCCCGGAGGCCACCTCGTACACAAACAACCGCATCGGAGGGGCGTTGCCGGTGCCGTCCACCCCAATGCCCACGATCACCTTCCCGTCCTGCGATGCGGTCAGGGCGGCGCGGAATCCCTGGGGCAGGGGACTCTGGGCTGGGACGGTTCCCGGCGCCCGAACCGGGGGCGGCGTAATCACCAACTGCGTGAGTTCCTTGGCCACCGGGTCAAACCGCATCAGGCCGGAGCTGCCATAGACCAGCACCTTCCCGTCGCTGCCCGTCGTGATGGCGTCGGGCCGCACTTGCAGCGGGTATTCGCCCGCCGGGGCGCTGGTGTTGAGGTTGATGGCGTACAGCGCCGAGGCCTGCTGGCTGGCCACCCAAAGCGTCTGCCGATCGGTGCTGAGCGTCAGGCTGTCGGGCTGCGGACCGGTGTTGATGGAATTCACGATCCGGCGCTGGGCCACCGAGTAGACGTCAACCCGGTTGAGTGCGTAGTTCGCCAGGTAGACGACGTCCCGCCGCTCGTCATAGGCCACGTCACTGAACTGGCCGACGATAGGAACCAGCGTGCCGAAATTGGCGGCCGGCGCGCGCACGGCCGACAGAACCAGCAATGAATAGGCAACCAGTCGCAGAAGCGTCAGCTCTCTCTCGCCTCATGCGCACGGAAGGACCACTGACGCGGCTGGCGCTCTTCTTGCCGATTATGGCGGCGACGGCGGCTGCCGTCTGGCTGATCGGCGGCAGCGCCTACGGCGTTCAGATGAACGCCTACGTGTCGGACCTGTTCTCCCGGTTGCGCGAGCGGCCGGCTGATTCCACCCAACAGATCGCGTTGGTGGCCATTGACGATGCCACCCTGGCCCGCTTCGGGAATCTGCCGCTGGATCGCAGGCTGGTGGCTATGGCGTTGCTCCAGGTTTTCCGCGGGCGTCCCGCTGTGGTGGCCATCGACATCTGGTTCCCGGAGGCTTCCAACCCGGAGTCCGACCAGGCACTGACTGTGGCCCTGCAGGCCTGCCCGCAGACCGTTCTGGCCTCGGCGCTGGTCCCGGACGACCGCGCCGCGCAGGAACCGGCCCGCTGGCTGGAACCGCTGCCCGACTTCGGGAAACTGGCCGGCTCCATCGGCCACGTGCACGCCGACCCGGACGTGGATGGCGTGACCCGGCAGGTGCTGCTGGCCAAGTCGGCTGGCGGCCGCCGCCACTGGGCCCTCTCGCTGGAAGCGTTGCGCCTGTATACGCGCCATGAGGGGCCCATCCTCGAAGACGAGCAGACCTTGGTGGTTGGAACTCACATCATTCCCGCCGCCAAGAACAACCAGAGAGCGCTGCTGGTCAATTTCCCGGTTGGCGAAGGCGCCTTCGTGCGCCATAGCCTGCTGGAGGTGGTCGATGGCCGGGTGCTGCCGGAGCAGTTCACCGGGCGCGCCGTTTTCATCGGCACGACCGCGCAAGGGGCCGGCGACTCCTGGTTCACCCCGGTTTCCAGCCAGGGCCGCCCCATGCCGGGCGTGGAGATCCATGCCAACCTGCTGCACACCATGATGAACGACAGCTTTCTGCGACCGTTGCGCGAATCCAGCGCGCTGGCCGCAGTGGCGCTGACCGCCGCCTGCGTGGCGGTGCTGCTGCTCAGCCTGCGCGGCGCATGGCTGGCGGTGGCGCTGGCGCTGGTCGCCGCTGCCGTCCACGGCGCCCCCTTCCTGCTGTTCGTGAAACGGCAGGTGGTGGCCCCGGCTTTCTCTTTCTCGCTGGCGTTCTGGGGGCCGGCGCTGGTCGGCGGCGTGTTCCAGTACCTGACCGTCTGGCGCCGCTACGTGGCCGCCGACGCCACCAGCCGCCGCCTGCGCGGGCGCATGGAAATGGTCTCGCACGAGATGCGCTCGCCACTGACCGCCATCCAGGGCTCGGGCGAGGTGATCAGCCGCTACCCGGTGGACGAGGCGCGCCGCAAACAACTGGGCGACATGATCAGCCGCGAGTCACAGCGGCTGGCCGGCATGGTTGAGCGCTTCCTGGACGTGGAGCGCCTGGAGGCCGGTGAACTGCAACTGCGGCGGGCCCCGGTGCCGTTGCGCGGTGTCGTCGAGCGCACCCTGGAGCGGCTCCAGCCGCTGGCCGCCCGCAAAGAGATCGTTATGGAGGCCACCATCAACGGCCAGCCCCAGGCCCTGGGCGATTCCGAGCTGATCGAGTTCGCCTTGTACAATCTGGTGAGCAACGCCATCAAGTATTCACCCGAGGGAAGCAAGGTTGAAGTGCTGGCCCGGCCGAACACCCTGCTGGGGCTGGCATTCCTGGAAGTGACGGACCAGGGCACGGGCATCGCCACCGAGGACCAGGCCCGCGTTTTCGAGCGCTTCTATCGCGCCGAGGGCGCCCGCCAGTCGGGGCAGTCGGGATTGGGCCTGGGACTGTCGATCGTTCGGGAGATCGCGCGCCATCACGGCGGTTCCGTGATGCTGGACAGCGTCCCGGGCCGGGGCTCCAAATTCTCGCTCTCCTTGCCGGCCGCCGAAGCCGGCGCTTCGGCAACCGCGGGCCACTAGCGGACAGCTACTATAGGGCATGGACACTGCAAAGAAGATTCTCATCGTCGAGGACGACCCGGCGGTCGTGATCACGCTCACGGCGGCCTTGGAGGCCGAGGGCTATACCGTGGCCGAGGCCCATTCGGCCGAGCAGGCCATGGAGCGGCTCGATGGCGAGGATTTCCCCGTTGTTCTCACCGATATCTACATGGAGCGGAAGACCGGGCTCGATGTGCTGCACCGGGCGCGGGCGCTCAATCCGAGCTGCTCGGTGATCCTGATGACGGGGAAGGGATCGTTGGAAACGGTGATTGAGTCCACGCGCGGCGGCGCCTTCGAGTATCTGTCCAAGCCTTTTTCGGTCGAGCGGCTGCTGGAAACCGTGCGCGGCGCGTTGCGCGCGGCCCTGGCCCCAGAGCCGGAACCGGCCCCCGCCGACGATACCATCCGCGGTCCGATGATCGGCAATTCGCCGGCCATGATCGAGGTCTACAAGTTCATCTCCCGGCTGGCGCCCACCGAGGCCACGGTGCTGTTGTGCGGGGAGACGGGAACCGGCAAGGAACTGGTGGCCAAGCTGATCCACCAGAATGGCCCGCGGGCCCGGGCACGCCTGGTGGTTATCGATTGCGCGGCACTGAAGGACACCCTGGTGGAAACCGAGTTGTTCGGAGCGGTGCGCGGCGCGTACACCGGCGCCGACCGCGACCGCAGCGGCTTGCTGGAGGTGGCCGCCGGCGGCACCGTCTTTCTGGACGAAATCGGCGAAATCGACACCCCCATCCAGCTTCGCCTGCTCCGCTTCCTGGAGGAGAAGGAGATTCGCCCGGTCGGTTCCACGGCCAGCCGCAAAGTGGATGTGCGGGTGATCGCGGCCAGCAACAAGGAGCTTGGCGCGCTGGTCGGCAAGGGACTGTTCCGGGAAGATCTCTGGTACCGGCTGAATGTGGCCAGCCTGGAAATCCCGCCCTTGCGCCGGCGCCGCGAGGATATCCCGCGATTGGTCGAGCATTTTCTGCGGGAGTTCACCAAAGCGTATGGCCGCCCGGTGCGGCTGGAAAACGGCGCGCTCCGCCTCCTGCTGGAGCACGCCTGGCCGGGCAATGTGCGCCAGCTCCGCCACGTGCTGGAAAAGCTGGTCATCCTGACGCCGGGCGGCGTGGTGGACGCGGGCGCGGTCGGCGCCGCTCTCGACGCCTATGTCCTGGCCGGCGCCGCCAGCGCCGCGCCCTCATCCAAGTCCCTCACCGATCTGAGCGCGCTCGAAGAAGAGCACATCCGCAAGGTGCTGGAGGCCACCGCAGGCAACAAGAGCCGGGCCGCCGCCATTCTGGGCATTGAGCGCAAAACGCTGTACCGCAAGCTCGAGCGCATGGAAGCCGCCCGGAAGTAAGTTATCAGTCTTCAGTCATCAGTTTTCAGTTATCAGTCTTCAGTTGCAGGTGACGACTGACAACTGACAACTGAAAACAGCTTCTCACGGCCGCGGGTCCGCTGCCTCGCAATCCGCGATCCGCGGATTGGGTTGCTTTTGGCTTCGCTGTTCTGTGATACACTCCGCCCCAAACTCGATTGCGGGGGGCTGACAATGAATCAGATTCTGCGAATCATCCAATTGGGAAGCTACCTTGGGGGCATCATCGGGCTGGCCGGCGGCGTAATTGTGAAGTTGGCCGGAATCACAGTGACCAGCGCGCGCGCCGGCTTTGAGCTTGCGGCCGCCTGCTTCTTGTGCGCGATTGCCAGCGCGCGGATAGCCGCGTCGCTGAAGCCGGCCGAGGAACAGGAAGAGGCCAAAGCCAAGGCCGCGGCTGCCTGAGGCGCGAACGCACCGGCCTGTTGAGATCCTTTCTCAATTGGGGAAATCGGCGTGGGCCCTGGCGCTGATTCCAGGGACGAGGGCCGGTGGCGCTTCTGGAGCAAATCCTGGCGGAAATCCGGGCGCGAGGGCCCATCACCTTCGCGCGTTACATGCATCTCTGCCTGTACCACCCGGAGCTCGGCTATTACCGGGCGCCACGCGAACGCTTCGGAGCGGCGGGCGACTTCTATACCAGCGCGCAGGTGCATCCGGCGTTTGCGCGCCTGCTGGTACGCCGCTGGGCGGGCATGTGGCAGGCGCTCGGTGGCGGGCCCTTCACGCTGCTGGAAATGGGCGCCGGCCGCGGCGAGTTGGCCCGCCAGGCGCAGGACTGGGCGGCCCGCGCCTACCCGGAGTTCGCCCGCTCGTTGCGCTACATCGCGCTGGAATACGGCGATCCGCTCCCCGCGCCCTTCTCCGGGTGCGTCTTTTCCAACGAATTCTTCGATGCCCAGCCGGTGCACGTGCTGCGACTTCAGTCGGGCAAGCTGTGCGAAATGTATGTAGCGGAGCGCGGCGGGCAACTGGCTTGGGCGCGGGGCCGGCTGTCTTCGCCGGAGCTGGCCGGGTGGCTGGACCGGCTTCATATCCAGCCGGAAGACGGGCAGACCATCGAGCTGAGCCTGGAGGCCGCCGCCTGGATGCCGACGCTTGGCCGGCTGCTCGCACGCGGATGGGTTCTCACCTTCGATTATGGCTATCGGGCGCGAGAAATTTCGGGCGGGCGCCGCTTCTTCGACGGCAGCCTGATGAGCTATCGGAAACACACCGCCAGCGAGGAGGTGCTGCGGGACCCCGGCCAGCGGGATCTGACCGCCCACGTCAACTTCGACCTGCTGGCGGAAGCCGGGCGGGAGGCGGGGCTGGTCGAATCCCGTTTCTGCTCGCAGGCCCGCTGCCTCATGGATCTTGGCCAGGCCGATCAGTTCTCGGAAGTATTCGCCGGCTGCCGGACCGAGGCCGACCACGTGAAGGCCCGCCTGCTGCTGAAGACGCTGCTGTTCGATCTCGGGGAGACCATCCAGGTTCTGGAACAACGAGCGATGAGTGACGAGTGACCAGTGACCAGTGGAAGAACCGGCCACTCGTCACTTGTCACTTCTCACTGACTTCCGGGCGGCGTTCGCGCCGGTACGGTTCCTTCAAATACTTCTGCGCCTCGGCCTGCGCCTCCTGGGTGTTGTCCCTGGTGCGGACCGCCTGGTTGTATTCGTTGACGGCGCGCTCGCGCTGCCCGGTGATATCGAAGATCTTGCCCAGGTTGATGTGGGCCCAGACCTCGGTCCAGCGCGGCTCCTGGTCCCCGTTGAGCGCTTCGCGGAAGGCGTTGGCGGCCGACTGGTAGTTGGCCTGCGCCAGGAAAACCTCCCCGATCCGGAAGTGCGCCAGCGAGCTGTTCCGGTTGATGTCCAGGGCCCGCTGGTATTCCTTCAGCGCGTCTTCGTACTCGCCGGCGTCGGCCGACTGCTGGCCGCGGTTGATGGCCACCTGAATGCGGACCTTGTCGTTGTACTTGAGCACCCGGTTTTCGGGGTCCACGGTAACTTTCCGCGGGCGGCCAAAGGTCTCGACGCTGAAATCCGAGGCCGTTCCGGCCACGTCCACGCGCCTGATCTCCGGCTCGGGCGCATCGCTGTCGATGCGGATTTCGACCGGCATGCGGAAGGTGTCCATGTCCTGCTTGATCTTGCCGGCGATGCGGAAGCAGCCTTCCTTCTGCTTGTTGGGAGGCAGCGTCTGGCACTTGCCCGGGGCCACGCGGAAGACGGTGTAATCGGCCTTGAACTCCGGCGCCCCGCTCGATTCAATCCACTGGATAAAGAAACCCTCCAGGTTCATTCCGCTGGTCTTCTCAAAGATCTTGCGCAGGTCGTCGGTGCCGGCCGGCTTGCCGGCGAACGCGGCGGCGTACTGCTTCAGGCCGTTGAAAAAGGCCTCGTCGCCGATCACCCAGCGGAGCATGTGCATTACCATGGCGCCCTTCTTGGACACCACCGAGGTGTACTCGGGCGTGAATTCCTCGAGGCTGGCGCCGCGGATCACGGGCACGCTGTCGTTGGTCAGCGCGGCGATCTCGTTGTCGCGGGCCACATCCTCCAGCGCCGCTTTGCCCGCCAGTTCCTCGACGTACAGCATCTCGCTGTAGCCGGCCAGGCCTTCGTCGAGCCACAGGTCGGCGCGCGATGCCGGGCTGACCATGCCGCGCCACCATTGGTGGGCCAGCTCGTGCGACAGCAGCCGGTAGTTCAGCTTGTTGCCGATGGCCCGCGGCGACAGGAAGGTGATGCCCGGCGCCGAGTAGCCGTTCACCGACCCGGCGTCAATTTCCACCAGCGCCATGGAGGTTAGGGGCGCCGGGCCGAATTTCGAGGCATAGAAGGAGACAATCTTGCCCGCGGCTTCGGCGTAGGCTTGCGCCTGGGATTCTTCCGGCCCGCGGAAATAGACCTCCACGGGCAGTCCGCTCTCCGTGAAACGCTGCGGCTGCTCGCGTACCACCGCGAAGCTGCCCGGGAATCCCGGCCGGTCGTACACAAACGACCAGGTGGCCTTGCCGGCCGGGGCCGGTTTCATTTCGCCGCGGCCCGGCGCGATCACCCGCAAGCCCTGCGGCACGGTGATGTCCAGTTGCGCCGTGAAGCGGTCCACCTGGTAGGTGGACACCGGGAACCAGCGCCCGGCGTACAACAGGTAACTGACCGGGTCGCCGACGTAGGCCAGCTTCAGTCCCTCGACCGGCTGATTCTCGCCGCCGGCCAGCGTTCCGTCGTACTCGAAGGTGAGCGTTGCCGGCCGCTCTTTGGGCAGCGGGCGATCGAAACCCACCCGCAGCGTGCCGTCCTGCTGGTACCGTTGCGCCACCACCGTCTGGCCCGCCGCGTCGGTAATCTTGCTGGGCGAGAGGTTATTGTTCAACTCGAAGGTCGCGTTCAACACATCCTCGCCGGGGATGAACTGCACCTGCGCGCGCGCCCGCAGCTTGTGGGTGGCCGGGTCCAGCTCGGCCTGGATCACATACTTCTCAACCTGGATGCGGCGGGGCGCGCGATCCTGCGCCCGCAGTCCCGGCGCGACCGCCAGCGCCAGCGCGGCCAGGGCTGCGGCCGAGGCACGCACACAGTTCCAAAAACCAGAACGCATTCGTTACTCCTTCACACCGGGACCGCCAGCAGGGCCATGGCCCGCTCGGCGGCGACTCCCATGGGATTGGATACCGCGGACAACTTGCAGGCTACTTCTTTTAAGTTGGCACGCATGGCCGCGCGTTCCGCCTCGCTCTCCAGCAGGCGCGCGGCAGCGGCGGCCACCCCTTCCGCCGTGAATTGGTCTTGAATCAGCTCCGGCACGATCTGCCGGCCGGCAACCAGGTTCACCATGCTGAAAAACGGCGTACTTACCAGAAGACGCCCGAATAGCCAGGAAGGTTCCGTGACCCGATAAACAACCACCATGGGGGTGCCGAGCAGGGCCGTTTCAATTGTAGCCGTTCCGCTGGCCACCAGGGCCACGTCGGCGTGCGCCAGCGCGTCGTAGGTCAGCCCGCGCAGCACCGGGATGGATACCTCGGGCAGCGGCAACGCGGCCGGCGCCGCCACGATGCTCTGGGCATTCAAGCGGCGGGCGGCGGCGATCATGGGCGGCAGGTTCATGGCCGCCTCGCGGCGCCGGCTCCCGGGCAGCAGCGCCAGCAGCGGGCGCTGCGCGTCCAGGCCGTGCCGCGCGAAAAACGCTTCCCGGCTGAAGCGCGGCGCCACCCGGCCCACCAGGGGGTGGCCGATGTATTCGGCGTTCACTCCTCGCTCGCGAAACCAACGCTCCTCGAACGGGAAAATGCAAAGCAGGCGATCGACGCGCCGGCGAATCTGGCGCACGCGCCATGGCCGCCACGCCCATACCTGCGGCGCCACCAGATAGAGCACCGGGATGCCGGCGCGGCGGAGATGGCGGGCCAGGCGCAGGTTGAAATCGGGCGCATCGACCAGCACCGCAAGCTGCGGCCGCCGCGCCATGGCCTCGCTCACTGCACGCCGGTACTGGCGCCACACGCGCGGGATCTCGCCCAGCACCTCGGCCAGGCCAACCACGGCGATGCTTTCCGAGCGCACCACGGCCTCGCAGCCCGCCTCCCGAAGCCGCTCGCCCGCGCAGCCGAAGAAATGGGCGTCCGGCAGGCGGCCGCGCAAGGCTTCGACAAACCAGGCTGCGTAGCGGTCTCCGGACGACTCACCGGCGGAAACGAAAATGCTCGGGCGTTCGAGGCGCTCTGCCATCGGAAAGCTAAACAACCATTATACCGTTGCGCTTCTATAACATACTGAACGCAGCCGCAGATTCCGCAGATCGGCGCAGATCGAATCGGCGAAATCTGCGCAATCTGCGGCTAAGAGGTTTATTGTCGCCGAGTTCCTCAGTTAAACTATGCGGCGCTGCCATAGCGGCTTCATAAGGGGAGCGAGAAATGGACCTGGCATTCATATACCTGGACAACGCGGCCACCACCTGGCCCAAGCCCGACGCCGTTTACAGCTTCATGACTGACTTCTACCGCCGCACCGGCGTGAGCCCGGGGCGCAGCGGTTTTGACCTGGCCCTGGAAGCGGGCGCGCTTCTGGACAACCTGCGCAAGCGCCTCACCCGCTTTTTCGGCGGCGACGAGGATGCCCCGGAGCGCCTCTGCTTCGGCTATAACGCCACCGACGCGCTGAACCTCATCCTCAGCGGGTTGCTGTCGGAAGGCGATCACGTGATCACCACGAACCTGGAGCACAATGCCGTGCTTCGCCCCATCCACCACCTGGTGCGGGATCAGAACGTGGAGGCTGACTTCGTCCCCTTCAACGGCGCCGGATTCGTGGAGCCGGACGAAATCGCCAGGGCCCTCCGCCCCAACACCCGGCTGGTGATCGTCAACCACGGCTCGAACGTCATCGGCACCGTGCAGCCGCTGGCGGAGATCGGCCGCCTCTGCCGGGAGAAAGGCGTCCTGTTTGCGGCCGACACCGCGCAGACCGCCGGCCTCGTTCCCATCCACATGCGGCAGATGAACATCGATGTGCTGGCCTTCACCGGGCACAAGGCGCTGCTGGGCTCGACCGGAATCGGCGGGCTGTGCGTGCGCAAGCACGTGCACATCCGCCACACCCGCGCCGGGGGCACCGGGGTGCGCTCCGCCGAGCCGTATCACCTCGACGAGTACCCCTGGCGCATGGAGTACGGCACGCCCAACATGGTGGGTGTGGCGGCGCTGTGGGCCGGCCAGGATTGGCTGGATCAGAACGGCATCGCCAACATCCACGCCCGCGAAATGACGCTGGCGCGCCGGTTGGTCGAAGGCCTGCGCCAGGTCCAGGGCGTGCGCCTGTATTGCTGCGACAGCCTCGACAACCATTTGTCCACGGTCAGCATGAACATTGTGGGCGTGGAGGCGGCCGATGTGGGGGTCATGCTTGACGTGGATCACCACATCGCCACCCGCACCGGCCTGCACTGCGCCCCGCTGGTCCACCGGCAGCTTGGGACGCTGGAGATAGGCGGCGCCGTGCGCTTCTCGATCGGCGCTTTCAACACCGAAGAGCACATCGACGCGGCCATTCGGGCCGTGGCCGACATCGCCCGCTGGAGCGCGCAGCGCAAGCCCAAGGCTGCCGCCGCGGTGCCGTAGGTAATCCAAGGAGTGGAGGCTTGAGCACAAAGGCACAAAGACCCGAAGTCATAAAGAAAAAGACACGAAGAGGGGCACGTCCGGGCTTTTTCGTGTCTTTGTGATCTTTGTGTTGAGCAAACGCTTCCGTGAATCTTCGCAGGCTGCGAGGATTCTGGGGATTAGTAGAGCAGATCAACCCAGCAGACATGGGTGGTGTCCTGCCCCTGGCGCCAAATCTGCGTAATCTGCGAAATCTGCGGATTGGTTCAAGGCGTGGCACGCCCGGAAGTCCGCCGCGGCGGAGAACCTTCGACCCCCTGCTTAGAAGGTCCGCCGCGGCGGACTCTCTCCCCTGAGCTACGGGCGCTGGCGCCCTGCCAGTATCCGGCGCAGCTCGTCACGCCCGCAGCCGGTCTTCAAATAACGCTCCCGCCGCACAGCTTCCGCTCGCGTGGCAAACTGCTCCCGATGAGCGAGTTCCCAAGGCCTTTCGCGGCGAGTTGAGAAGGAGGTTCCCGTTTGATGCTCGTCGAGACGGCGGGGTAAATCGGAGGTGGAGCCGGTGTACAGCCGACCGGTGCTCAGGCTGCGCAGGACGTAAACCCAAAACATAGGGAGATGGCACGCCCGGAAGGATTCGAACCTTCGACCCCCTGCTTAGAAGGCAGGTGCTCTCTCCTCTGAGCTACGGGCGCTCTGGATGATTTTAGCACGCGGCGGTCAGTTCCATGCCGCGGCGATCGCCATCCGTGCAGCAATCAGCAAGAATGTTGTTTTTCGAGCACTATTTCTCACGGGCGGCTCCGCCGCCCTGCTGTGCGGAAAGGCTTTGAAGCTGTGAAGAAATTGGCCTGCACGCAGCTTGGCCACCTCTGCGCGCCCTGTGCGCGGGGCCTTTCCGCGGCCTCTTTCGTTCCCCGCTACCTTTTTACATCCCCTTTGCCCTTCCTTTTGCCGTCCGGGCAC
>JAPKYU010000183.1 GCA_026394175.1 Acidobacteriota bacterium
ACCGACCAGGGCTTGGCGTTCCGCCTGACGGCGGCGACGGAGACAAGCGCGGTGTCGGCCGACGAATCCTTCGACCCCGCGCGACCGGACCCCTGGCGGGAGGACCGCGGGCCGGGCGAGTACCAGACAGCGGCCTTCACCGTTCAGTTCGAGAGGGCCGACACCGTGGTTCCGGTGGGCCTCGCGCAACAGGAGACGGTATTCAACTACTTCGTGGGGCAGCAGGACCGCTGGCGGTCGGCCGTACCCACCTATGCGGCCGTTGGGTATCGCGGCCTTTATGATGGGATCGACCTGACGGTCTCGGGGGATGGGGCATTCCTCAAGTACGCCTTCGATGTAGCGCCAGGGGCAGACTGGGGCCGGATTGCGATTCATTATGAGGGTGTTGAGTCCCTGTCGATGAATGACGCCGGGGACCTCGTCATCCGGACAGCAGCCGGTGACCTCGTGGACAAGGCCCCCTTGGCATACCAGGAAGCAGGTGGGCAGCGGATCGTGCTCTCGGCGGCTTACCGGCTCCTGGATGCCGATACCGTGGGGTTTGCCTTGAGCGGGACCTATGATCCGTCCAAGGAACTGGTCATCGACCCCGCGCTCATCTGGGCGCAGTGCCTGGGCGGCGCCGGCGATGATTCGGGTATGGCGGTGGCGGTAGACAGCGCAGGGAACGTCATTGTCACAGGGCATACCACTTCAACAACCTGGGAGCCCGGCGGATCGAGGGGTACCAACCACGGCAACAGTGACGTGTTTGTCGCCAAACTGACCTCGCAGGGCCTGCCCATCTGGTGCACCTATTTGGGCGGGAGCGGGGATGATGTGCCTGAGGACATGGCCCTGGATTCGACGGACAATATCGTCCTGGTGGGGGCGACCGACTCCGGCGGCTGGATATCCGGGCCGTTCTGTAACAGTTACAGCGGCAACACTGACGCGTTCGTGGTGAAGCTGAATCCGCGGGGCCAGCACATGTGGTCAACGTACCTGGGCGGCTCTGCGTATGACGTCGCCCATGGGGTCACTGTCAATCCAGGGGGCGAAGTGGTGATTGTGGGGGAGACATACTCGTCGGGTTGGGTGTCGGGCGGGTTCATCCCATTCTTCGCTCCATCGTATCGCGGCCGGACCGGGTTTGTGGCGGGTTTCGGAGCCGACGGCAACAACCCATGCTCTACATATACCGGTGGCGCTGATGTGTGGCGTCTCGACTGCGCCTATGACGTCGAATTTTGCTATGCCGGTAACGGTATATATATAGTTGTTGGAGAGGCAGACCTTGACGGGCCTGTTGCCTGCGTTGGACTCTTCTACTTTGCGGGGTATGGCTTTGACGTCAACTACCCACTTGGCTGGCACAACGCTAGCCTGCGAAGTGTCGCGACGGCCCCTTATTGGGGCTACAGGGGTTTCTATACGGCCGGGATCGATCAGCAGGGTCAGGTCTTCGTCGTCTACAGCGAGCCGTGGTCGTACGGCCAGTCTTATCCCCCCCTATACTTGGCGGTTCAAGGAGAGTGGCCCTCTAGGATCGATTTGGCTTGGGCTAGCAGCTCGGGAAATCTTTGCCTGACGTACACTTCCGCAGAAGCCCAACTGGGACTTCAGACAATTGTCTGGGGACTCGGCACAGACGGGCCAGCCATATGGTGTACGCACCGTACGGACCTGGGGGGGAAAGGCGACGAGTACGCGGGCGGCGTTGCTGTGGGTCGCGATGGAACGATATACGTAACCGGAGGCACAAGTTCGGGAGATTGGCCTCTCGGAGATTCTGGAATCGTCTATCGCGGCGGGGCTTCTGACGCATTCCTGGCGAAGATCGGCCAGGGTGTTAGCAGCGGAACCACCACGATCCCCGGCGCGCTGGCGACTGTGTGGGATTACGATGGCAAGGATTTCAAACACTCCGCGTGGTCCTTGAACAACGGAGGCGGCGTAATCCTTGGCGGCACCTACTGGGGCCTTGGCGCTTCTAGGCCAACCTACCGCTTCGCCCTGCCCAAGCCGTCCATCACCCCAGGGGTCAGAGAACTCTCCAGCATCACAGTGACAATCTACGGCAAGGGAAAGGGGGGCGTGTTCAACGACACAGCGGACGTATGGTTTGATAATCAGCCCCTGCCCAAGAGAACCTTAAGGGTTGATGAATTCCCCAACACCTACACGTTCAGTGGTGATGAAGCGCGCTCATTGTTGCAGGACGCCGGCGATGGATGCACATCCTATCTTGACGTAACAATCGACGCCGTCGACATCATGCACTGGTACGACTTGCGCGATATTACGGTGACCTACACTTATGACGGGTTGGACTCGGAGCAGTTGGCGCGCCTGGATCAGGTGGTCCGCGGCCGTGCTGCCATCCTCCAGTTTAAGGACTTCCACGACCGTTTCTGGGCAGGGCATTGCGTTTTCAGCGCTGTCGCCAAGGGCATAGCAGCAGAAGGTATTAACATCGTACTGTCGCTCGTTACGGGTTCGATCCCCGGGACGTGGGGGCCCCTGATCGGAGCCCTGATAGACCATGCCTACGGAAAGTATGTGGCCCCACATCTGCCGGATGTGTTTTACTATGACCTCCTCACTGGCCCCCTGGACACTGCGATTTTCTTCGTCTCGGGAGGGAGTGGATACAAGGAAGGCTACGTGTCGAGTGCCTTGGAGACAGCAGCCGACAGGCTCAAGGACCTCGGAAATCTGTATATCTCCAGTCTGAGCGATGGCATTTTGTCCGATAACGCAGCCGAGCTTAACGGCGCCATCTCGAATGCCGTCGATGCCGTCAAAAGAATCTGGAAAAACGGCGACCTGTTAGGTGCGATGAACATCGACTACGGCAACAATCCCAACGAGACAGCCGGCGAGATCGTCAAGGCTTACGTGTGCGCCTTGTCCCCTTTGCTTGCCTATAACTTCGTCCTTGGTGGAGGCGATAGCGGTTCGCTGGTCGAGGACAACAGCTACTTGGTGGAGTACGCATCGGTTCTGGCAGGACAAATCTTCAACTTGCCGCCAACGGGTGTCTTCCTCTCCAAGTCCAGTGTGCCGGAGCACCAGCCGCCAGGCACGATTGTGGGCACCTTGAGTACCGCCGACCCCAACAATGGCGACATCGACTTCACTTACGAACTCGCTGGTGGTGGTGCTGATAACGGCAAGTTCACAATCAGTGGCAACACGCTAAAGACGGCGGCGGAGTTCAACTACGAGGCCAAGAACTCCTACAGCATTACCGCGTGGTCCACCGACCAGGGAGGTCTCTCGACCGAGAGGCCTTTCACCGTTACGGTGACGAACGTTAATGAGCAGCCGACGGACATTAACCTCTCCGGTACTGTTGTGCCGGAGAACCAACCGCCGGGGACGGTCGTGGGGACGTTGAACACGGTGGATCCGGACGCCGGTGACGCCTGGACCTACAGACTCGTGCCCGACCCGAGCGGCGACGACAACGCGAAGTTCACGATCAGCGGCAATGTGCTCAAGACGGCCATGCCGTTCGACTATGAGACGAAGAACTTGTACAAGATCCGGGTCGAGTCGACCGACTTGGGCGGCCTGCCGACCGAAAAGGTCT
>JAPKYU010000463.1 GCA_026394175.1 Acidobacteriota bacterium
CTGCCCGACATCCACGCGCCGTTCGGCATCCGCGTGGTGCAGGTTATTCCGGCACAAGTGGCCGTTCGTTTGGAAGCCCGCGCGGTTCGCGACCTGCCCATCCATCCCCGCCTGACCGGGCGGCTGGCGTCCGGCTACGTCCTGGCCGGTTATGAAGCAGTGCCCGCGACGGTACGAGTAGTCGGCCCGGCCAGCCGCGTCAATGTACTTGACTCGGCTACGACCGATCCGGTGGACATCACCGGCGTGATCGCCCGCACCCAGGTCTGGACCAATGCCTTCGTTCCGGACCCCCTGGTTCGCATTGTGGACAATCCCTCGGTACGGGTCGTTGTCGAGATGAAACGGCAGAAATGAAGCAAACACAACTGTTTGGAACCGACGGCATTCGAGGTTCGGCGGGAGAATACCCGCTGGACCGGCGCACGGTCTTGCTGACCGGCCGCGCCCTGGGCCGGTTTCTGCGGCGCTCACACGCGGAGTTGCGGGTGCTGCTGGGCGAGGACACGCGCGAATCCAGCCGCTGGATCGCCGAGCAACTGGCCGGCGGGCTGGCGCGCGAGGGCGTGGCCTCGGTGTCGGCCGGCGTCATCACCACTCCAGGCCTGGCCTACCTCGCGCGCATCAACGGTTTCTCCGCCGGGGTGATGATCTCGGCCTCGCACAACCAGTACCGCGACAACGGCATCAAGGTGTTCGCTCACTCCGGCTACAAGCTGCCCGACGAGAACGAGCTGGAGGTGGAAGAGGACCTGTTTCGCCTGCTGGAATCGGCCCCGGCAAGCCGGGGCGCGGAATCCGCGGCAGGCCCCGGGTTGCAGCCGGATGAGTCGCTGCGCGCGCGCTACGAAGATTTTCTTTGTGCGCTGTTGCCCAAGGGCATGGATTTCCGCGGCCTGCGGATCGCGCTGGACTGCGCCAATGGCGCCGCGTCGGCCATCGCGCCCGAATTGTTCGCGCGGCTGGGCGCTCAGGTGATCGCCATCAACGCCTCGCCCGACGGCCGCAACATCAACCTGGACTGCGGCTCGCTTCATCCCCAACAGTTACAGGCGCGCGTGCCGGCCGAGCAGGCCGACCTGGGCATTGCCTTCGACGGGGATGCGGACCGCTCCTTTCTCGTCACTTCCGAGGGGCGGCTGGTGGACGGCGATGGCGTGCTGTTCGTGGCCGCGCGGCACATGGCCGCCCAGCACCGCCTCCGCAACCGCCTGGTGGTCGGCACCGTCATGGCCAACCTCGGTCTCGAGGTGGCGCTGGAGCGCGACGGTATCCGCCTGCTTCGCACCCCGGTGGGCGACAAGTATGTGCTGGAGGAGATGCTGCGCCGGAATTCAAACCTCGGCGGCGAGCAATCCGGGCACATTATCTTCTCCGATGACCACACTACCGGCGACGGCCTGCTGACCGCGCTCCGTCTGCTGGAGATCGTGAAGACCACCGGGCGCCCGCTGCACGACCTGGCTTCTGAATTGAGCGTGTTTCCGCAATTGCTGGTCAACGTCCGGGTGCGCGAGAAAGTGCCGGTGGAACAGTTGCCGGAAGTGGGCGCGGCCATCCGCGCCGCCGAGCAGCATTTCGGCACAGAAGGGCGGGTCATCGTGCGTTACAGCGGCACCGAGCGGCTGGCGCGCGTCATGGTCGAGGGACGCGAGCGTGGGCAGGTGGAGCGCCACGCCGGCCAGATCGCCGCCGCCTTCCGCGTCTCGATCGGCGCATGAGCGGCTGGCGGCTGTCTGCCCGCTGTTTGCTGCCTGCTGTCTTCTGCCCACTACCTTCTGCCTTCTGCCTCCCGCCTCCTGCTTTCCGGCCACAGATCGCTTACAATCGGGACGGAGGCCCGCCAATGTTGACTCCGATGGCCGCTGCTTTATCTTTTGTTCTTCCGTTCCTGACGCCATTACCGGCCGACCGCGAGAAGCAGGTCGAACAGATCAAGAACGCCACCGAAGTCTTCACCGAAGTGATGAACATCCCGGACAAGGCCATCCCGCAGGAACTGCTCTCCCGGGCCGAATGCGTGGTGATTGTCCCGTCGATGAAAAAGGGCGCATTTGTGGTGGGGGCCCACTACGGGCGCGGCCTGGTGCTCTGCCGGAAAGAGAACCGCCAGTGGGGGCCGCCGTCGATGCTCAGCATAACCGGCGGCAGTTTCGGCATCCAGATTGGCGGGCAGGCCGTCGACGTGGTCATGCTGGTGATGAACAAGAAAGGGATCAACTTCCTGGTGGGCGACAAATTCACGCTGGGTGGCGAGGCCTCGGTGGCCGCCGGCCCGGTGGGCCGCGCCACCTCCGCCGAGACCAACGCCGCCATGCGCGCCGAGCTCCTCACTTACTCGCGGGCCCGGGGGCTGTTCGCAGGAGTCAGCCTGAAAGGCGCGCTCGTCAAGCCCGACGACGACGCCAACCGCGACCTCTACGGCCGCGAACTCTCGGCCAAAACGATCCTGCTGGAAGGCAAGGCGGTCATGCCGCCCGAAGCGCAGCCGCTGATTTCCGCGCTGGCCAAGTTCCGATAATAGGGCTGGGGGCGGAGTGCGGAGTGCTGAGTACGGAGTGCCGCCGCTAAACCTTTTGGACCTTCCCGGAACGCAGGCAGGAGGTGCAGACACGCATCCGGCGGTGCCCGCCGTTGACGATGGCCCGCACGGTTTGAAGGTTCGGATTCCAGCGGCGCTTGGTCAGATTGTGCGCGTGGCTGATCCGGTTGCCAAATTGCGGCCCCTTGCCGCAAACTTCACAGACTTTCGCCATGTCCGCTCCCGACGTGATAACTGAATCTCTCATCTTACCAGACGCTTCCACCCGCAGGCAACGCCCACGCGACCCGCTCAGAGGACCTTTGAAGAGCAGCAAGGTGAAATCAAAGTCCTGTTCAGCGGCGAGGCGGAGACGAGAGTTGCTCTGGAATCGGCAGCCCGCCTTGCCGGCCGCTTGAATGCAAGGGTGTCGCTGGTGGACGCTACTCCCTTGGCCTTGCTCAACCGGCTACGGCGGGGCGTTGTCTACCCCTCGGAGAAGGCGCAACGGGCCCTGGAGAACTTCTTCAAAGAATCATCGCTGGTGGCCCTGCGGGAATTGGCCCCGCGCCAGACGGCGCATGAAGTCGAGGTTCGTCACCAGGCCCCCTTGCGCCAGGCCCTGGAACCGCGGACGCCGGGCAGCGCCGCTCAGCGTCCGGCCGAAACGGAGCAAGAACGGGTGCTCATCTACATCACCGTCGAGCCAACCAGCGCCATGCTGATCCGCCGAGCGCCGCCGGGGCAGGCCTGCGCCTCAGCGTTGAACTCCCGACGCAACTTCTTGCGAAAAGAGGGGTATTAGCAGGTAGACTCTAGTTTTACCCTGGAACGCCAACACCGAGGGGGTACATGGCTTTTATTTGCCGGAACGTCATACTGTGTTTGTGCCTGCTGATGCTGTCTCAAGGATGGCGGAGCTATGCGCAGCCGCAGCAGCCGGCGGAACAGAAAGCGACGGAAGCCAAACCCGTGCCGCCGGCGGAACAGAAACCAACGGAAGCCAAACCCGCGCCGCCGGCGGAAAAGAAGGCAGCGGACAAGAAGCGCGTGAGGCCGGCCGGGCAGCCGGACTCCAGCGACGGCCAGTTTTCGTTCGCCCCGCTCTATTCGATTGGCCGCACACACCCGCTCATGAGGACGGGCCGGGCCGCAGTGGAGGGCGTGTCCTCAGATCTGGATTTTCCGGGGAAAAACACACCGGTGCTCGGCGGCGTAGTGAGTTTCCCCGCCGGGAACGACGACACGCTGCGGGTCTCCTATTTCCGGACCCAGGCCCAGGGGAACACGGTGGCCAGCAAGGCTCTCTCTTTCTTCGGTGTGGCTTTCAGCACCGGGGATTATCTGTCCGTAGGCTACAACCTGCAGAATGCCAAGATCTCGCTGGATTACGTTTCGTGGCCAGGTCCTGCGCGGGCAACCAGCTTCCGGCTAAAGACGCTGTGGGAACTGCAATTCATCTCTTTTCAACCGACCGTCTATGCGCCCTTCAAGCCCACCGAAGACAGCTCGGGCAATACCATCGAGACCTTCGCGACGATTAACAAGTGGTTCATCTATCCCTCCTTCGGCCTGGGGATCGAGAAGGCCCTTTCGCAGCACGTTCGGGTGGAGGTGAGAGCTTCCGGCTTCGCGATCCCGCACCTCCCCACCGTCTGGGACGCGGAGACGCTTGTCGCCTGCCGGGTGAAACATTTCGAAGTGCTGTTCGGAGCCAGGGCGTTTCACTTCAAAACCTCGCCCAAGCGCGAAGAGTACGTTCGGGCCACCTTGCCGGGTGCGTATGCCGGTATCCGCTGGTATCCGAAGCGCCACGATTAGGGGAACCACGCCATGTCTGTCAGGTTGCCGATCTACATGGACAATCACGCCACCACGCCGGTCGATCCACGCGTGTTCGAGGTCATGCGGCCCTATTTCACGGAGAAGTTCGGCAACGCCGCCAGCCGCAATCACTGCTTCGGATGGGAGGCCGAGCAGGCGGTCGAGCAGGCACGCGGGCAGGTGGGTGCCGCGATCAATGCCGAGGCCAAGGAAATCGTCTTCACCTCCGGGGCAACCGAGAGCGATAACCTGGCCATCAAAGGCGCGGCCTGGGCCGGGCGCGAGCGGGGCGACCACCTCATCACCTGCGCTACCGAACACAAAGCCGTGCTCGACAGTTGCAAGCGCCTGCAGAAAGAGGGATTCCGCGTCACCTATCTTCCGGTGGACGGCGACGGCCTGGTCCATCCCGAGCAGGTCGAAAAGGCCATCGACGACAAAACCATCCTGGTGTCGCTGATGGCCGCCAATAACGAGATCGGCGTGCTTCACCCCGTTGCCGAGATAGGCCGGGTGTGCCGGGAAAAGGGCGTGCTGTTCCACACCGATGCCGTGCAGGCCGTGGGCAAGATTCCGTTCGACGTGGAGGCCATGAACGTCGATCTGGCCTCGCTCAGCGCGCACAAGATGTACGGGCCGAAGGGGGTGGGGGCGCTGTACGTGCGGGCGCGCGGCCGCCGCGTCCAACTGGCGCCGGTGCTGGACGGCGGCGGCCACGAGCGCGGCATGCGCTCCGGAACGCTGAACGTACCGGGCATCGTGGGGCTGGGGAAGGCCTGCGAACTGGCCCGGCAGGAGTTGCCCGAGGAGTCGCGCCGCCTCACGGCGCTGCGCGAGCGGCTGCGCGAAGGCATTTTCGCCCGGCTGGACGAGGTGCACGTCAACGGCCACCCAACCCGGCGCCTGCCCGGGAACATGAACATCAGCTTCGGTTATGTGGAGGGAGAGGCGCTGCTGATGGGCATCAACGACGTGTGCGTGTCCAGCGGCTCGGCCTGCACCTCGGCCTCCGTTGAACCCTCGTTCGTGCTGAAAGCGCTCGGCGTGAGCGACGACCTGGCTTCCACTTCCATCCGCTTCGGCCTGGGGCGTTTCAACACCGAAGAGGAAGTCGATTACGTCATTGAAAAAGTGTGTACGGTGGTCCGGCGGCTGCGGGAGCTTTCGCCGCTCTATGCGCAGGCCAAACCAGCGTCCACGCGGCCCGGATGATTCACCACGGATCCCGCAGGGCGGGACGGATAAACGCGGATAAGCGCGGATGCGAGTTCCGACCCGTTGGGCGCGGGGTGTCCGGTTCATCCGCGTTCATCCGCGTTTATCCGTCGTGAAATTCGTGAACCAAGCGCGTTAACCCATCAGGAGGATGAAGCACTTCAGGTACAGCGTCTCGGGAATGGTCAGGGCGATGGGATGATCGCGGGCCTGCGTGCGGCGCTCCAGCACCAGGGCGCGGCGGCGGGCATCGAGCGCCGCGGAAGCGACGACCTCCAGGAAATCGGCTTCCGAGACATGGTGCGAGCAGGAGCAGGTGACCAGCACGCCCCCGGCCTTCAACAGGCGCATGGCCCGCAGGTTGATTTCCTTGTAGCCCCGGAGCGCGGCGTCCAGGTGGCCGCGAGTCTTGGCGAAGGCCGGCGGATCCAGCACCACCATGTCGAACGAGCGCCGCTGTTCGTCGCAGCTCTTCAGCAGGTCGAAGGCGTTGGCTTCGATGAAGGTGATGTTGGAGAGGCTGTTGCGGGCGGCATTGTCGCGGGCCGCGGCGATGGCCTCGGCCGAAGAGTCCACGGCCTCCACGCTCGCGCAGCGGCGCGCCAGGTGCAGCGCAAAGCCCCCGGCGTAGGTGAAGCAGTCGAGCGCCTGGCCGCGGGCGTAGCGCTCGGCGGCCGCGTAGTTCTCGCGCTGGTCCAGAAAGGCGCCGGTCTTCTGCCCCGACCCCAGCCGGACCCCCAAGCGCAGCCCGTTCATCTCCACTTCGACGACTTCCGGGCATTCTCCCGCGGCCACCCGCGATTCCAGCGGCAGCGCTTCCAGCTCGCGCACGCGGGCATCGTTGCGCTCGATGATGCCGCGCGCGACATACATTTCCCGCAGCAACTCGAGCAGCAGAGGCCGGGCGCGGTCCATGCCCTGCGAGAGCGCCTGGATGCTGAGCCAGCCGGCGTAGCGATCGACGATCAGCGCCGGCAGCTCGTCGGCCTCGCCGTAGACCAGCCGATAGGCGTTGGTGTCGGAGACCACCCGGTCGCGCAATTCGCGGGCCCGCTCCAGCCGCCGGCGAAAAAAGGCCGCATCGACCGGCTCGTCGGCCGCCGTCAGCAGGCGCAGCGCGATCTGCGAGGCGGCGCTGTAATGCGCTTTGCCGTGGAAACGCCCGGAGCGGTCGAGGAGACGGACCACGTCGCCGGCGGCCGCCTGCCCGGCGTCCCGCACATCGCTGCGGTAGATCCACGGGTGCCCGGAGCGCAGCCGCTCCGCGCCCCGGCTGCTGATGGTGACTGCCGCTTCCATGAAACTGCTATGTTACACTGCCACTAGCTGTCAGCTATCAGCTATCAGCCGCGAAGCTGAAAGCTGATAGCTGAAAGCTGATAGCTTCCGTGCAGGTTTCCGACTTCGACTACACGCTGCCCGAAGGCCTGATTGCCCAGGAACCGCCGGCGGACCGCGGCGCCTCCCGCATGCTGGTGGTGGAGCGGGCGTCGGGGCAATTCTTCGACCGGTCATTTGCCGAGCTTCCCGAATATTTGCGCGCCGGGGATGTGCTGGCCGTCAACGACAGCGGCGTGATCCGCGCGCGCCTGTTCGGCCGGCGCCTGGGCGTGAAAGCGCAACCCCTCAGCCCCAGGAACCCGGCGGCCGGCTCCTTTCTGAGGGGCCGCGTGGAAGCGCTGCTGACGAAACAACTGGACGCCGCCACCTGGGAGGCGCTGGTGCACCCCGGGCGGAAGATTGGGGTGGGCGAGCGCTTGCTGTTCGGCGAGGGCTTCGAGGCGGAAGTGATCGGCCGCGGCACGTTCGGCGAGCGCACGCTCCGGTTCCGCTGGACCGGCGACTTCTTCGAGCACCTGGAACGGCTGGGCCACGTTCCGCTGCCGCCCTATATTCGGCGCCAGGACCGGGCCGAGGACGCGGCGCGCTACCAGACCGTCTACGCCCGCGCGGCCGGCTCGGTGGCCGCGCCGACCGCCGGCCTGCACTTCACCGCCCAGATGCTGGACCTGTTGCGCCATCGCGGAGTGGAAGTGGCCGAGCTGACCCTCCACGTGGGCCTGGGCACGTTCCAGCCGGTGCGCGCCGCTGGCGTGGAAGAGCACCGTATGCACGCCGAGCGCTACCAGATTTCGCCGGAAGCGGCGGCGGCCGTCAACCGCGCGCTGGAAGAAGGCCGCCGCGTGGTGGCCGTCGGGACCACGGCCGTCCGGACCCTGGAATACTCCGCCGGCGCCACCGGCCGGGTTCAGCCGGAGGCCGGCGAAACCGCGCTGTTCATCTATCCCGGTTTCTGCTTTCGCGTGGCCGGCGCGCTTCTTACCAATTTCCACCTGCCCCGCTCGACGCTGTTGATGCTGGTGTGCGCCTTCGCCGGCCGCGACCTGGTTCTGAAGGCTTACGCGCACGCTGTGGAGCAGCGGTACCGCTTTTACTCCTATGGCGATTGCATGCTGGTGCTGTAGTTTTCAACTGACAACTGAAAACTGATGGCTGATAACATTCGGGCATGCGCTACCTGGTCATCAGCGACATCCACAGCAACTGGGAAGCGTTGAAGGCCGTGCTGGAGGCGGCCGAGGGCCGCTACGGCCGGATCCTGTGCTGCGGCGACCTGGTCGGCTACGGCCCCAGTCCCAATGCGGTCGTGGACTGGGCGCGCGCCAATGTGGCTGCCGTGGTGCGCGGCAACCACGACAAGGCCTCCTGCGGGATCAGCGATGCGCAAGATTTCAATTCCGTGGCCCGCGCCGCGGCTCTCTGGACGCGCCAGGAACTGAGCGTGGAGAACATGAACTACCTCCGGTCGCTGCCGGCCGGCCCGCTGCCGATCGGCGGGTTCCAGATCGTCCATGGCTCGGTGCACGACGAAGACGAATACGTGTTCCTGCCGCTGGATGCCCAGGAAGATTTCGACAGGCTCGGCTATCCGCTCACCTTTTTCGGGCACACCCACCAGCAGGGGGGCTTCGTGCGGGTGGCGCCGCACCGCATCAACGTGGTGCAGGCGCCTCGCGGAGCGGGCATCACCTCGGCGGACCTGGAGCTGCGGGAGCGCGAGCAGTACCTGCTGAACCCAGGCTCGGTCGGACAGCCGCGCGACGGTGATTCCCGCGCGGCCTTCGCCATCTACGACCAGGGCCAGCGGGGCGTGGTCGAATACTGGCGCGCGCCTTACGACATCGCGGCCACCCAATGCGCAATGGCCAGCGCCGCCCTTCCTGAGATCCTGATCCAGCGGCTGGCTCTCGGCCGGTGAGTCAGCAACCGAGCCGCGACCGTAAGGGAGCATCCCCGAAACCGAGTTTGTCCGTGTAAGCAAGGAACCGGGGGCGCTCCCTTACGGTCGCGGCTCGGTTCTTATTCGAAGACCAGGCGGGTGATTTCCAGGCGAGGCGCGGCGCGGCCCCAGCTTGCCGGCAAACCCTCAAACGCCATCCGGAACTCGCGCGATTGGCCGGAGGCCAGCGGCGGCTGGTTCTCTTTTACCACCAGCGCCGGTTCCCGGAAAACACACTGGCCGTCCAGGTCGTAGAAACTGGCGCGCACCTGCAACACGGCGACGGGGCGGCCCGTGTCGTTCTTCACTTCGGCATCGATGTAATAGATGGTGTGTTTGGCCAGGTTCTCGGCCGCGCTGGCCCGGAACCCGCTAAAAACGATCTTCGGGGAATATTGAGCGAGTTCCTGTGGAGGCACTTCCACGCGCCGCGAACAACCCCAGGTCAACAGGGCCGTCAGGCAGAGGCCGGTCATGACAAGCCCGCTTCGCATAGCGCCGAGATTATACCGCGCTTAGGTATGGGACACAGATGAACGCGGACTGACGCAGATCACCGATTCGCGGGATGTGCGTTTATCTGCGTCCCATTTCATCTGCCGGCCACCGTCATCTCGGCAATCAGCAAGGTGGGGCAGGCCACCGCGCCGCGGAACTCCAGGTCGTTTCCCACCTCCGCGATGCCCCGCATCATGTCCAGCAGGTTGCCGGCGATGGTCACTTCTTCCACCGGGTAGGCGAACTCGCCGCCTTCGATCCACTGGCCGACAGCGCCGCGCGAGTAGTCGCCGGTGACCAGGTTGACTCCCGAGCCGATCAGCTCCGTCACGTAAAAGCCGCGGCGGATGGAGCCGATGATGCGCTCGGGCGGCGCGCTTCCCGGCGCCAGGTAGAAATTGCCGTGGCCGATGCCGGGGTTGCCGGCCAGGCCGCGGGCCGCGTTGCCGGTGGTCGGCATCTTGAGCTTGCGCCCCGCGTAGCAGTTGAGCAGGAAACTGCGGAGCACGCCCTGCTCGATCACCGGGGTGCGCCGCGTGGGCACGCCTTCGTCGTCGAACGGCGATGTGCCGAACCCGCCGGGGATGGTTCCGTCGTCGATGACCGTTACCCCGGGCGCGGCCACCTGCTCTCCCAGGCGGTTGGCCAGGAAGCTGGCGCCGCGGTATACGGCGTCGCCATTGACGGCCTCGAACAGATTATCCAGCAGGCTGCGGGCGGTCATCGGGTCGAAGGCCACCGGCACGCGGCAGGTCTCGACCTTGCGGGCGTTCAGGCGGCGCAGCGCCCGCTGGGCCGCAACGCGGCCCACCTGTTCCGGTTTCTCCAGACACGCCAGGCTGCGCGAGATCGAGTACCAGTAATCCCGCTGCATGGCGCAGCCGCTGGCGATGGCGATGGGCACGGCGCTGAGCGAACAGTAGGACTGCGGGTATTCGCCCACGAAGCCCAGCGAGTTGGCCAGCACCAGGCGGCCGGAAGCGGCGTCGAACGTGCCTCCTTCCGAGTTCTGCAGGCGCGGGTCGGCGTCCAGGGCGGCGCGCTCGGCCCGCCTGGCCCAATCGATGCGCTCATCGACGGAAAATGCCTCCACGTCGTCGCAATAGAGCAGCAGATCGCCGGGAATCTGCCCCAGCAGTTCCGGCTCCGGCAGGCCGTGGGCGGGGTCCTGGGAGGTGAACTGCACCAAGGCGACGGCCTGGTCGATGACCCGCCCGATGCCGTCGGGCGAAAAATCCGAGGTGTAGCAACTGGCGGCCCGCTGTCCGGCCAGCACGCGCAGCCACAGGCCCTTGGAAGCGGCCTCCTTCAGCGTCTCGATCTCGCCCAGCCGCACGGTGACGGAAAATTCCCGCCCCTCGCGCACCAAACACTCCGCGCCGCTGGCGCCGGCCCGCGTGGCCCGCTCGATTACTTGTGTTGCCAGATCTTTCAGATCGTCCATTTCAAAGCTATCAGCTATCAGCTATCAGCCATAAGCGTCTTGCCGCCTTCGGCCTACTGCCTACTGCCTTCTGCCTACTGCCTTCTGCCTACTGCCTTCTGCCTTCTGCCTTCTGCCTACTGCCTTCTGTCTACTGGCCGGTGCCGCCAACAGTGAGCCGGTCGATCTTGATGGTTGGAATACCGACGCCGACGGGCACAGTCTGCCCGTCCTTGCCGCAGGAGCCGATGCCTTCATCCAGGCGCAAATCATTGCCCACCATCGACACGTGCTTCAGCACCTCCGGTCCATTGCCAATTAAGGTGGCGTTGCGGACCGGCCGCGTGACATGGCCGCCCTCAATCAAGTAGGCCTCCGAGGCCGAGAAGACGAACTTCCCGTTGGTGATGTCCACCTGCCCGCCGGCAAAGCTGACGGCGTACAGCCCGCGGTCCACCGAGCGGATGATGTCCTGCGGGTCGTCGTTGCCGGCCAGCATGTAAGTGTTGGTCATGCGCGGCATGGGCATGTGCTCGTAGCCCTCGCGGCGGCCGTTGCCGGTCAGCGAGGCGCGCATCAGGCGCGAGCTCAGCTTGTCCTGCAGGTAACCGCGCAACACGCCGTTCTCGATCAGCACGGTATCGCTGGTGGGAGACCCCTCGTCGTCGATATTCAGCGACCCGCGGCGCCCCGGGATGGTGCCGTTGTCCACCACCGTGCACAGGTGGCTGGCCACGCGCTGGCCGATCAGGCCGGCGAAGGCGGAGGTCTTCTTGCGATTGAAGTCGGCTTCCAGGCCGTGCCCCACGGCTTCGTGCAACAGGATTCCGGGCCAGCCCGGGCCGAGCACCACGGCCATCTCGCCGGCCGGGGCCTCGGCGGCCTCGAGCTGGACAATGGCCTGGCGCGCCGACTCGGTGGCAAAGTGCTCCGGTGTCTTCTGGCGCCGGAAAAAATCGAGCTCGACGCGCCCGCCGCCGCCGGCGGTGCCGCGCTGCGTGACGTGGCCCTGGCGTGCCAGGCAGAACACGCTCAGCCGGGCCAGCGGGCGGAAGTCGCCGGCGACGCGGCCGTCGGAGCCGGCCATCATCACGTAGCGCACCTCGTCGGCGTAGGCCACCCGTACCTGGACGATGCGGGGATCGTGAGCGCGGGCGGCCCGGTCGGCCCGCGTCACCAGTTCCATTTTTTGCGCGGCTTCCACCTCGGTGGGAGCCACAACCACGGGGTACAGGTTGTGGCCGATGACGGCGGCGGCCAGCCCCACCGTGCTCACCCGCGCCGGCCCGCGCGCGATGTGCGCGGCGATGCGCGCCGCCTGGCGGATCTTCTCCGGCGCCAGGTCGTCGGTGTAGGCGTAGCCGGTGCGCTCGCCCGACACCACGCGCACGCCACAGCCCATGGAGACCCCCTGGGTGGCGCCCTTCACCAGGGATTCATCCAGCGTGATCGAGGTAGTGGCGTGATACTCGAAGTACAGGTCGGCGTAGTCGCCGCCGGCCGAGTGGGCCTCCGCCAGGTATCCTTCCAGGTCGCCCTCACTTATCCGGTACCGTTCGCGGAAGAACTTGCACCCTGCATCCATAACATTTCAGGATAACAGAGGCCGCCGCCGGCTGCGCAGTTTCAAATTCAAAGCTTCGAGTTTAAGGTTGCGGGCATCCAAGGCGGGCTGCGTCCTTAGACTCTGAAACTTCAAACTTGGGGCGCCGGCTTGTAGGAAGCGAACAGCTTGCGCAGGATGCGGATGCCCCGGTCCACCTCTTCTTCCCGGATGATGAACGGGGGCAGGAAGCGCAGCACCGTGTCGTGGGTGCTGTTGATGAGCAAACCGGCGTGCAGGGCCTCCAGCATGAGCGGGCGGCTGGGGAACTCCAAATCCAGGGCCAGCATCAGACCGCGGCCGCGGATGGTCTTGATGAAGTGGAAGTGGTCCTTCAGGTCCTCCAGGCAGGCCCGCATGTGAGCGCCGACGCGCTGGACGTGCTCCAGCAGGTGTTCCTGCTCGAGGATGTCGAGGAACTCCAGCGCCACGCGGCAGGCCAGCGGGCCGCCGCCGAACGTCGTGCCGTGCATGCCGGCGGTCAGCGCGGAGGCCACCGGCTCCCGGGCGATAATGGCGCCCAGAGGCAGGCCGGCGGCCAGCGGCTTGGAGGTCACCACGATGTCCGGCTTCACGCCCGAGCGCTGAAAGGCGAAGTACTCTCCGGTGCGCCCCAGCCCGCATTGAATCTCATCGAAAATCAGGACGGCATTGCAGCGGCGCGCCAGCTCCTCGGCGGCGCGCAGGTAGTCGGCGTCCAGCTCGAAGATGCCGCCCTCGCCCTGGATGGCCTCCAGCAGGATGGCCGAGGTCTGCTCGTTCACCTTGGCCCGCAGATCCTCGATGTCGTTGAAGCGGGCGAACGCGGCGCCGGGGACCAGCGGCTCGAACGGGGTGCGGTATTTGGCCTGGCCGGTGGCGGAAAGCGCGCCCAGGGTGCGCCCGTGGAAGGAGTTCTCGAGGGCCACGACGTGGAATTTGTCCTTGGCCTCCTGGCTGTACAGGCGCGCGATCTTCAACGCGCCCTCAATGGCTTCCGTCCCGCTGTTGCAGAGGAAGGCGCGGTCCATGTCGGCCAGCCGGGACAGCTTGTGGGCCAGCCGTCCCTGGTAGGGATGGTAGTAAAGATTGGAGACGTGGATGGCCCGCGCGGCCTGCTCCCGGATGACCTTGACGATGCGGGGGTGGGCGTGGCCCAGCGCGTTCACGCCCAGCCCCGAGAGGAAGTCCAGGTAGCGGCGTCCCTCCAGGTCGTACACCCAGCAGCCCCGCCCATGGTCGATCACCAGCGGGTAGCGGGCATAGGTGGGAATCAGGTAATTGTTCTCCAGTTCCTGGATCTCCACTTCCCGTGCCGTGAATGACGTCGGTGCAGCCATACAGCAGAAATATACCATTCACCACCGAAAGACCACGACACCAAGTTGGGTGGAAGCCGAACCGGGCGCTACTCATTCTCCATCTCGCGCAGGAGCCGCTTCTTGTGTTTCGGGGGCTTGGCCTTGCGGGGATCTTCGATGACGCGGGAGGGCGGAGGAGCGCCCAGGCGTTCCCGGGCGATGGCCCGGACCTCTTTAGCGGCGCGAAAAACGCGCCGGCGCTTGCCGGCCACGGATTCCTCCGAGGCGTGAATTGGCGGAAGGTCATGGGAATCGAACCCATCGCTGCCCCAGAGGAGCAGCCATCGGCTTTGAAGGCCGGGCGAGTCACCAGACCCGATCACCTTCCGGAAGCTGATTATAGCATCGTGAATTCGCCGCAAATGAGCTTGGGCAATCCGTGGATGGGGTTCCGTCCCGCCCTGCGGGATGGCCCGTGTTCATTCCGTGGTGAATCTTCTACGCCACGTGCCCGGTTTTGGCCGGTCCGCCCTGCTGGAAGACACGGGCGATGATGCGGGTCAACTCGCGGCGGTCGTATGGCTTGGGAAGCAGGTCGAAGGCCCCGGCGTTCAGCATTTCCAGCCACAGCGGCTCATCGGCCAGGCGGGCCAGGAAGACAATCGCGGCTGTGGGCAGGCAGCGGAAGACGGACAGCGCCGCTCTCCAGTCAACGCCGTCGGTATCGCAGATCACCAGCCGGGCTGAAAACGCAACTTGGTGCAGGAGGGCATCCAGTAGATTCTGGGCGCGATTGACCTGGATTCCGGCGGCGCTCAGTTCCGCAGCCAGGCGGGCAAACTCCGCTGGCTCCCGAACGATGGCGAGGACGCAGGGTGCGGCACTCATGACCGCTCCTCGACCGCCCTGCAACAAACAGGGTCCGGCACCTCCCTGGGGCGGTTTGATGCCTACTGTACGCCTGCCTGCCCGGGATAGCAAGTGCCGGCGCGGGGTCAACCGAGCCGTCCCGCCGCGCGGGATAAGGGAGCGTCCGCGCCAGCGCACGGGGCCGGGGACGCTCCCGGGCAGAAGCCTTGAAGCGGCGAAAAATGCGGGCTGGGCCGGCATCCCTCCTAGACTTTTCCAAACCGCTGTCCTATGCTGTGACTCGCCCCGGGGAAATCATGCCAGCGCGGGCGAGAACCTGCGCCGCGCCAAGGAGCCTTATGAGCGATCGTCCAGCGCCCACGAAGCAACCGGACCCGGTGTTCAGACCCTATGTGCCGGCGGAAACCAGCATGCGCGAGTTTACGCTGCGCGCCTTGCTGCTCGGCCTGATCATGAGCGTGGTGCTCGGCGCGGCCAATGCCTACCTGGGGTTGAAGGCGGGCATGACCATCGCCGCCACGTACCCGGCCGCGGTCATCGGAATGGCGGTGCTGCGAATCTTCCGGGGCAGCCTGCTGGAAGAAAACTTCGCCCGCACCGTGGGCTCGATCGGCGAGTCGGTGGCGGCCGGAGCCATTTTCACCATCCCGGCCTTCGTCATCCTCCAGCTTTGGGCCTTCGACAGCACCGCCGATTATTTGCGGTCCACGGCGCTGATGATCGTCGGCGGCATTCTGGGCGTCTTGTTTGTCACCGTGCTGCGCCGCGTGATGGTCGAGGACCGGGAGCTGCCCTATCCGGAATCGGTGGCGGCCGCGGAGATCCACAAGGCCGGGCAGCGCGGCGCGGAAGCCGCCAAGCAACTGTTCCAGGCCATGGGGGTGGGCGCGCTGATCAAGTTTTTGGACCAGCAGGGAATCCGCCTGTTCCTGTCGTCGAACGATTTCGTGCTGCGGGTCGGGGAAGCCGGCCGCAGCCTGGTGCGCCTGGGCTTCCGCAAGACCGATTTCGCGGTGAAGGCCGGCGGCGTCTCGACGATTTCCGCGCCGGCGATCGCCCCGGCTTACATCGGTGTGGGCTACATTATCGGACCCGAGCTCGGTTCGCTGAACTTCGCCGGCGGCCTGCTGGCCTGGGGCCTGTTCGTGCCGCTGCTGATTTTCTTCGTGGGGCCGACGGTCATCAACGACTTCGCCGCGGCGCGGAAGATGAACCCGGCCGACGAAGCTACCTGGGCGGCGCTGGCCGCCCAGATGTGGCGTTTCATCGTGCGGCCCATCGCTGTCGGCGGCATGCTGGTGGGCGCCTGCTACACGCTGTTCCGGATGCGCAAAAGCCTGGCGGCCGGATTGAAGCGCGCCATCAGCGATCTGAAGAAATCCGCCGAAGCACACGAAGCCACTACCCGCACCGACAAGGACATCCGCTTCAAGACCGTGCTGTTCTCGGTCGGCGTCGTCTTCCTGCTGATGATCGCCGTTTACTATTACTTCGCCGGGGCGATCGGAGGGGCGGTGCTGGCCGCGGTGGTGATGCTGATCACCGGGTTCTTCTTCGCCGCCGTGTCGGGGAACCTGGTGGGCATGATCGGCTCCTCCAACAACCCGATTTCGGGCCTGACGCTGGCCACGCTGATCGTGGCCGCGCTGGTGATGGTGGCCATCGGGGTGTCCGGGAATCAGGGCGTGGCGGCCGTGCTGGGGGTGGCCAGCGTGGTGTGCGTTTCCTCCGCGGTGGCCGGCGAAATGCTCCAGGACCTGAAGGTCGGGCACATCCTGGGCGGCACGCCCTGGAAGATGCAGGCCGGCAACATCCTCGGCATCCTCGTCGCTTCTCTCGTCATGTACTTCCCGCTGATGCTCCTCCACGGCGCCTTCACCTTCGGCAGCAAGGAACT
>JAPKYU010000480.1 GCA_026394175.1 Acidobacteriota bacterium
TGCCGATGAACGGACGGGCCCGGCGCTGCTGTTCCCACCATGGGGAGGGAGCCCGCCACAAGGAGGAACAAGCACATGAAACGCATCGTGGTTCTGCTGCTGGTACTCTCACTGGCAGCCTTGTCGGCCACGGCACAGAAAGCAGACGAACAGAAAGCCAAGAAGGAGAAAAAGGCAGCCGCAGCCAAGGAGGAGCGCTGGCACGGCATTATCGTGCGCAGCAACGCGGCCAACAATACGATGACGGTCCGCAAGGGCAACATCGAGAAGACGGTGGTCTGGCAAGCCGCGACGAAATTCACCAAGGACGGCAACAAGCCGGCTGAGGTGGAGGAGTTCACGGACGGCTCCGACGTGATCGTCCTGGGCAAGTACGACGAAAAGGCCAGGCTGGTCGCAACGCGCATCGATCTGTGGCGCCCCAAGTGATCAGGTGGGCGGAGGCAGGTGGCCGGCTGGGGGTTCTGGGTGTGCTTGCCACCCGCAACCTGTGCCCTGCACGCTGCAACCTACGTGCCGGCGGCCTTGCGGGCCAGCATGGCCAGTGCCCCAAGCACCTTGCCGGGGCCGAGCTGGAGGGGCCGCCCCCCGTGTCGGGCGACGGCGGCCGCCCCCTCCAGAATAACGAACATGCGGTCGGCCGCCTCGTTTTCCCGGTACAGCGCTTCGCCGGCCGCATAGCCGGCCTCCACGCAAACGGCGGCCACCCGAGCCAGGCTCTCGGTGGGGACATCGGCAGAGACCGCTAGACTGTGACCAAGCGGACTCGCTAATGGGTTCATGGAGATCAGGAAATGAGAGTCTACACCGAGGCAGTCACTCTGCCGAAAACTGAATTGAGATTGAAGGCGCTGAAAGCGGCCTTCTCATCCTTGAAACATCCGGTCCGTTTCGCGGTCACGAGCAGCACGGCTGGCGAGTGTTCGTGCGAGATCGACTGTGTTTCGGACATTGCGAACTACGGACTGCCCGAGAGCAGCATTTTTGACTTCACGCCGCGGCGTTTCGAAGACACGGACCGGTTCAACGCGGTGATGATAATTCCGACGGGAATCGGCGCCAGCATAGGCGGCCACTGCGGGGACGCCAACGCCGTGGCCCGGCTGCTGGCGTCGGCCTGCGACACTCTCATCACGCATCCCAACGTGGTGAACGCCGCCGACGTGAACGAAATGACGGAGAACACGCTGTACGTGGAAGGGTCCATCCTGACGCGGTTCATGATGGGCAGCATCGGCCTGCAGAAGGTCAGGAGCAACCGCCTCATGCTCCTGATGGACAAGCACCAGTACAAGGCCTTCAACGACGGCGCAGCGAACGTGGTGAGTGTCGCCCGGGTGTGTCTGGGGCTGGACTGCGACGTCCTGCAGATGCCCGGCACCACAACCTTCACCTCCGGTTACACCAAAGCCGGAAGGGCCGCCGGTGAGATCGCACATGCCGAGGAGATCTTCGAGATCGTGGCTTCCTGCCGCTCGAAGTATGACGCCATCGCCTTGACCACGCGCATCGAGGTGCCGTTTGAACTGGAGCTTAAGTACTACAAGAGCCCGGACGTCGTGAACCCGTTCGGCGGGATAGAGGCCATGCTGACGCACAGCCTGGCCACCGCGTTCGACATCCCGTGCGCCCATTCGCCGATGGCGCTGACGCTGACCGGCACGAACGAACTCTTCGAGACCCTGGGCGTGGCTGACCCGCGCAAGGCCGCCGACGCAATTTCGCGGACGTTTCTGTTTTCCATCCTGAAGGGCCTGCACAAGGCCCCCAGGATCGTCCACGACGGCGGGCTGACCGTGGCGGACGTGTCCTGCCTGGTGACGCCGGACGGCTGCATCGGCCTGCCGACGCTTGCAGCGCTCGAACAGGACATCCCGGTGATCGCCGTCAGGGAGAACAAGAACCTGATGCGGAACAACCTCGAGGACCTGCCGTTCAAGCCCGGCAAGCTGTTCGTCGTGGACAACTACTGGGAGGCGGCGGGAATCATGACGGCGCTCAAGGCGGGAGTCTCCCCGGCCACCGTTCGGCGGCCGCTCCAAGACACCGTGATCAAGGGACGGGAATGAGAGGGCGCCGGCGCCCTCGGCAACGATGGGGAGGCTCCTGCAGGCACCGCCTCCATGCGCACGCCCGGCCTTCGGCGGCAGATGCCTCCCTTTTCCAAGTCCGGGGAGCCGGACAAAGCGCGTGACCCGCGGGCGCGAGAGACCTGTCCCTCCTCAGCGCCACACGGGCTTGTTGGGTTTGAAGTCCGCATTGGAAATGCTGAGCTGCGCCCGGTAGAACCGCCGGCGGAAGTCGGGTATCTGGTCGTCCTCCACCAGCGACCATAGCTGCAGGCTGGTGTTCTCGTCCATGAAGACTCCGAACGGTTTCTCCACCTGGGCCGCCAGATAGCGCATCGCGCCCTTGAACCATTCGGCCTCGCCCTCCGGCCAGAACATGTGCTCGGGGCCCAGAGGCTTTGCCATCGGCTTCTCGAGACGGCCGGCGGCAATCGTCTCGATGCTCCTTCCCTGAGTCACCGACAGCAGGTACAGGACGTAATCCGTGACGCAGTCGTATGAGTTTAGAAAGCCGGCGATGTCGTCCAGCTTGGCGCCATCGTGGAAAAGGGAACTGATCACTATGTTGATGGAGACGCGCTGATAACCGGCCTGCTCGAGGTGCCTCAGGCCGGCCAGGAACCCGGGAATGTCGATTCCCTTGTTGTAGATCTGGTTGCAGATGTGCTCGTCAGGGCATTCCAGACCGAAGGAGATCTTGGAGCATCTCGAGCGCTTCAACAGGCCGGCGAGTTCCTCGTCGATGGCGATGGCCCTGGATTCCAGGCCGTATTTCGGAATGCCGTCCCCGCAGGCGTTCAGTTCTTTGAGCAGCCCCCGCAGCTCTTCCTTCCGAATCCCGCTGCCGCCGAGCCAGACGAAAGGGACGCCGCTGGCGTGCATGTGCCGCAGGGCAGAGATAATCTCTTCGTTCGGAAACTTGTAGTAGGCGGAAGACCCCGAGTAGCTGCGCTCCGCGCAGAAGCTGCACCTGCCGTAATAGCACCCCATGTTGATCGGAACGGTGAGGATCTGCGGGTAGGGATAGAGGGAGATGTTGGGATGAAACCGCGGCATTCCTAGCGGCGCTTCCTTTCTCGAGGTTATCCAGGGAGTGCCGTTCCGTGAGAAAACCGAGGAAAAACATCTCTCCACGTCGCCGGAACTCAGCAGTTCCCTAACCTGCGACCGGCCGTCGCCAAAGACGACGATATCGAAGCCCGCGTCGAGCAGGGACGGCGCGATTTCCGGATAGTAGTCGAGGATCAGCGCTCCTCCCACCGCGATCGTTGCGTCCGGACGAATGCCCCTGATGAACGCGGCCATGTTCACGGCCAGGGGCTTCAGCCAATCGCCGTTCAGCGACACCCCGAAGAGCTTGTAGCCGCGGATCTTGCCGGCATGCGGAGATACGAACCCGGAGAAGGCGTCGAAATCATGCAACCGCTTGACTCTCGACTTGAAATCGACGACGTGACCGCACAGCTTGCTCAGGGAGTCGTCGTCCGTTGCCAGCCGGTACCCATCGCCGCAGATCTGTCTCGTGAGGTCGAGATTGAGGTCCAGAATGTCCACACCCTCTTCCTGCAGGGCGTAGACGGAGGAGGCCGTCTGCAGCCCGTAACCGGGAAGTTGAATCAGCAGCATTCGATTGTCCAATGGGCTCTCTCCACCTGTCGCTGGTTCCTCACCGGGCTATATCATAACCATCGAAAGGAAATTGAGAACGTTATTCATCGGCTGGCCGGCCTGACCGCCGTCACCGCCTGCACGGTCTGGCTGTACCTACGCTATGGGCGCACCCCGCTGGAAATCATCTCGCCGCGCCTGGACCTGCTGCTGACCGATTACCTGGCTCTTCCCTGGCGGCACCACTGCCGCGATTGCTCCGCGCGCGCCCACTTCCGCTGCGGGCGTTGCGGCGCTCCGCTCTGCGGCGCGCACTGGCGCCCCCGCGGCCTTGCCGGCGTTTGCGCAAACTGCTGCCAGGGCGAATCCAGGGGCGCCACCGGGTGATTTGACAGAAGAACTGGCTTTGCTATAAAATGTGTGCAGAAAGTTGAAAAAACAAAGACTATCTGCACACATTAATCCCCGGCGTCCAGACCGGTTGGCCCTCTACCGCCGCGCCGAGCAGCAAGCGGGCTACTTCACTGCGAAACAAGCTGCGGTAGCGGGTTTCTCTCGGGACGGGCTATCGAGAAATGCCAGCGCTGGACGTTTCCTTCGCGCCAGCCGGGGCGTATACCGACTTGTCCAGTTTCCAGCCTCGCCACTGGAGGATCTGTTCGTGGCCTGGCTTAGGTGCGGCCCGAAATCGGTCATATCGCATGACAGCGCACTTGCTGTGTATGACCTTTCAGGAGTGATCCCCGGCGAGGTTCACGTGACAGTGCCTCGGTCGGCGTCGCGGAGACGCCCTGGTATCCGGCAGCACACCAGATCGATCGATCCCTCAGAGATAACGATACGGGAGGGCCTGCCTGTCACTTCGGTTCCCCGCACTATCGCTGACGTGGCATCGGCCGGCCTCCCTGAAGAACACGTCGGCGAAGCAATTCGCGATGCCCTCAAGGAGGGTCTCGTAGGACCCGAACTTCTGCTGAGGGAAGCGCAGAACAGAGGGGGGCGCGCAGCCCGCCTGATCGCGCGGTTCTTGCGGAACGAGGCGTCGTGAAATACTCGACTGCGGGAGCGTTCCGCCAGGCGCTGGAAGAGCGTTTGCGTCAACAGGCGCTCGAGACGGGCATTGCCATGTTCCGGCTGCGGAAGATGGTTGCGTTCGACCGTCTGCTGGCCCGGCTCGCTGCTCAGGACCGCACATTTTGGATACTCAAAGGGGGGATCCTTCTCCAGTGGTTGGTGGGTTGGCGAGCCAGGGCGACGAAAGACATTGACGCAGAAGCAAGCAGAACGGTCCCCGTTCCCGTTCTGCATGATCTCCTCCGGCAGGCTGGCTCCCGCGATCTCGCCGACTGGTTTCAGTTCCAAGTTGGCAGGAGCTTGCCTGCGGCTACTGGCGCTCCGCTGGGCGGCGCCCGCTTCCCAGTCCTCTGTCGACTTGACGGACGCCAGTTCGAGCGCTTTCACCTTGATGTCGGTCAGGGAGATGTTCTGGTGCAGCCACCGCGCGAAATCTCCGGGCCTTCCTTGCTTGATTTCGCTGATATACCGCCGGCGCGGGTTTTGTGCTATCCACCGGAGGCGCAAATCGCCGAAAAGTTGCACGCCTACACCCGGCCGTACAGAAGCGGCGAGAGTAGCCGAGTTCGGGATCTGGCTGACATATTGCTGCTCGCCGCTTTTGCCAGAATGGATGGCCGGCAGCTTCATCGTGCGATTCAAGCGACCTTTGCGGCCATCAAATCCCATGAGGTTCCGCGGCAATTGCCTGCGCCGCCGGCCGCCTGGAGAGCGCCGTACGGGAGGATTGCCAGGGAACTGATGCTTGATTGGAAGACGTTGGAAGAAGCCGCGGACGCAGCTTCGCGATTCCTCAATCCGATTCTGCCAGCGGAAAGGACTGCTGCGAGGTGGCAGCCCGCCAAGTGGCAGTGGTCGAAGTGAAGAGCGGGACGGACAGTTCGAAAACGCGGAGGCCGCCCCGTAGGGCGGCCTCGCACCCTTCTCCCGAAGGAAAAGGGGGGGTATCACAACTCCAAATATGCGCCCCCGGGACGTGCGGTGTCAAGGCCAAATGTTCGCCAGCCAAGCGATAAGCCTGCCCGAGCGCGCCCGCCCAGCCCGGAGTGATCCGCGCTATAATCATGGGTTGGCCTCGGCCGCAAGTTCCACACAGGGGACCCATGGGCAACGAAAGCATTCAGGTCCGCGGGGCGCGCGTCCACAACCTGAAGAACATCAATTTCGAAATCCCCCACAACGCCCTGACCGTGGTGACCGGGGTCAGCGGCTCCGGCAAGTCCAGCCTGGCATTTGACACCGTCTACGCCGAAGGGCAGCGGCGCTATATCGAGTCGCTGTCCGCCTACGCCCGGCAGTTCCTGGAGCGCATCGAGAAGCCGGACGTGGACGAGATCCTGGGAATCGCGCCGGGCATTGCCATCCGGCAGAAGAACACCACGCGCAATCCCCGTTCCACGGTGGCCACGGCCACCGAGATTTACGACTACCTGCGGCTGCTGTTCGCGCGGGTGGGCCGCACCTACTGCCTGGAGTGCGGGGGGCTGGTCAAGAAGGACACGGTGGACGAGGTGGCCGAGCGGGTGCTGGCGCTGGCCCCCGGCAGCCGTTATTACCTGCTGTTTCCGGTGCGCGGCACGGCCGCGGCCATGGCCGCCAAGCAGGCCCCCGAGCGCCCCGCCCTGGACATGGAGGCCCTGCGCGCCCACCTGTTCGACCTGCGCAAGGCCGGCTTCACCCGCCTCTACCAGGATGGCAAGACCTTCGAGTTCTCGACGCCGGAGTCGCTGCTGGACCTCAACTTCACCCGCGGCGTCTACGTGCTCGTGGATCGGCTGGCGCTGTCCCCTGACCCGGCGCTCCGCCAGCGCATCGCCGACAGCGTGGAAACCTGCTACCGGCAGGCGGGCGAGGCCATTTTCGAGCCGCAGCGGCATGGCTTTCAGGCTGTGCCCGGCGACGGCGATCCGCAAGAGGCGCACAGCCTGAAGGCTATGCCACTGCGCTTCAGCGAGCGATTCGAGTGCAAGAGCTGCCACGCGGCCTACGAGGAGCCGGAGCCCCGCCTGTTCTCCTTCAACAGCCCCTACGGCGCCTGCCCGCGCTGCCAGGGATTCGGCAACGTCATCGATTTCGACATGGACCGGGTGGTCCCCGACAAGTCGAAATCGCTGGAACAGGGGGCCATCGATCCCTGGACCAAGCCCAAGTACCGCGCCTTCGGCAATGATCTGAAGCGCAAAGCCAGGGCCGCCGGCGTGCGCCTGGATGTGCCCTTCTATCAGCTCACCCCCGAAGAGAAGGAATTCATTATCGAGGGCGGGCCGAAGTTCGACGGCATCCGCGGCTTTTTCGATTACCTGGAGCAGAAGAAATACAAGCTGCACATCCGCGTTTTCGTGAGCCGCTATCGCGGCTACACGCTGTGCCCGGAGTGCAAGGGGGCGCGGCTGCGGCGGCAGGCCTTACAGGTGCGGATCGCCGACACGGACATCGGCCAGATCGGCCGCATGACCATCGAGCAGGCGCGCGATTTCTTCTCGCATTTGCGGCTAAGCCCCATGGAAGCGGAGATCGCCGACCGGGTGCTGGAGGAGATCCGGCAGCGGCTCGAGTTCCTGCACCAGGTGGGGCTGGAGTACCTGACGCTAGAGCGGCTGGCATCGACGCTGTCCTGCGGCGAAGCACAGCGCATCCAGCTTGCCACTTCGCTGGGATCGCGGCTGGTGGGGGCGCTGTACGTGCTCGACGAGCCCTCCATCGGCCTGCACCCCCGCGACACCAACCGCCTGATCCGGCTGCTGGCCGAGCTGCGCGATCTGGGCAACACCATCCTGGTGGTGGAGCACGACCCGGACATGATCCGCGCCGCCGATCACCTGCTGGACCTGGGGCCGGGCGCCGGGGAACACGGCGGGCGGGTGGTTTTTTCGGGCACCCTGGCGGAGCTGCTGCGCAACGGCACGGCTTTGACCGGGCGCTACCTGAAGGGCGATCTGCACATCCCCATTCCCCAGCAGCGCCGCCCGGCCAACCCCCGGCGGCTGCTGAAGATCGTGGGCGCGTTCGCCAACAACCTGAAAAGCATCGATGTCACCATCCCGCTGGAAACCATGGTGGCCGTCACCGGCGTTTCGGGCTCCGGCAAATCGACGCTGGTGCACAGCGTGCTGTACGAGGGGCTGCAGGCGCTGCGGGCCATGAAGCCGCGGCTGCCGCGTCCGCCGGCCGAGCTGCGCCAGCGCGCCGCCGAAACCGCCGGGGAACCGCAAGAGCCGGCGCCGGCGCCCCGCCTCAACTGTGCCCGCGTCGAGGGCGCCAACCTGATCCGGGACGTGGCGCTGGTGGATCAATCGCCGATCGGGCGCACGCCGCGCTCCAATCCCATCACCTACATCAAGGCCTTCGATGCCATCCGGGAGCTGTTCGCCGCCACGCCCGACGCCGCCAAGCGCGGCTACACGCGCACCCATTTCTCCTTCAATATTCAGGGCGGGCGCTGCGAAGCCTGCCAGGGCGCCGGCACCGTTACCGTGGAGATGCAGTTCCTGGCCGACGTCGAGCTGGTCTGCGAGGAGTGCAACGGAAAGCGCTTCAAGAGCGGAGTGCTCGAGATCCGTCATAACGGCCGCAACATCGACGACGTACTGCAAATGACGGTGCGCGAGGCGCTGGGCTTCTTTTCCGGCATCCCCAAGATCGTGAACCGCCTGAAGGTGCTCGAGGACGTGGGCCTGGGCTACCTGCGCCTGGGCCAGTCGGCTACGACGCTGTCCGGCGGCGAGGCGCAGCGCGTCAAGCTGGCCGCCCACCTGGCCGCGCACAACGCCGAGCGCACCCTCTACATCTTCGACGAGCCGACCACCGGCCTGCACTTCGATGACATCGGCAAGCTGCTGAACGCCTTCCGCCGCCTGCTGGACCAGGGAGCCAGCATCCTGATCATCGAGCACAATTTAGAAGTGATCAAATCCGCCGACTGGGTGATCGACCTGGGCCCGGAGGGCGGCGAGCGGGGCGGCCAGGTGGTTGCGGCCGGCACACCGGAAACCGTGGCCCGCTGTCCCCAGTCCTATACTGGTAAGTTCCTGGCGCAGGTTTTTCACATGCGCAACCAAAAGAAGTGAGCTTATTTCATCACAAAGGCACAAAGGCACAAAGACACAAAGGGAACTCCTTCTTGGTGTCTTTGTGCCTTTGTGCCTTTGTGATAGGCGTTTCCGCTTTGCAGGCGCAAACCGGCCCGGCCGACCAGGAGGCGCTGGCCAAAGCCGAGGAAGCCATCAGCGCCAAGGACTACGCCAAAGCCCTCGCCGCGCTGGAACAACTGGTTGCCAGGGATCCGAAGAACTACCGGGCGTTGTTCGACATCGCCTACGCCTGCACCATGATGGGCGAGCGTGCCAAGGCCATTGAGGCCTATCGGAAGACGCTGGCCGTGCGCCCCGACCTGCCCCAGGCCAACGTGAACCTGGCGACGCTGCTGCTGGAGGAAAAGCAGGCAGCCGAAGCGGCCGGTTTGCTGGCGAAGGTGGCGGCCGCGCGGCCGAGCGACGCCCACGTGCAGCTCTTGCTGGCCAACGCGCTGGCCGGCAGCGGCCAGGACACCGAGGCCGCCGTCCAATATCGAAAGGTGCTGGCGCTGGATCCCAACTCCCCGGAGGCCTGCCTGGGGTTGGGCCGTATCCTGGCCAAGCAGGGACAGAACGCGGAGGCGGAACAGCAATTCGCCCGCGCCCTCCAGTTGCAGCCCGGCGACCCGGCCACGGTGCTGGAGGCGGGCCGCTTTTACGAAGCGGCCGGAAAAGGGGAGCAAGCCCTGCGCCTGTACGCCGGCCTGGCGGCCAAACAGCCGCAGAATGCCCAGGCGCGCCGCCGCTTGGGCGAATTGCTGCTCCACCAGAAGCGTTACGCCGAGGCGGCTACGGAACTGGAGGCAGCGGCCCGGCTGGCGCCCTCCCCACAGGACGACTGGAATTTGGCCCGTGCCTATGCCGGCGCCAAGCAACCGGCGCAGGCCGTCCCCCTGCTCCGAAAAGTAGTGGCCGCCAATCCCGGTGACTACGACGCGCACCTGTTGTTGGGGGAGATGCTGACGTCGCTGCGCGAATTCGCTGCGGCCCGCCCGGAACTGGAAGCCGCGGCCCGCCTGCGCCCCGAGGTCCCCGATGCCTGGGTGGACCTGGCCAACGTTTTGTACCTGCAGGGGGACTTGCCCGGCGCCGTCAGTATGCTGGACCGTGTGGCCGCCACCGGCCGCAAGACCGCCTGGTACTATTTCCTTCGCGCCATCACTCTGGATAAACTGGAAGTGCTGGACGAGGCCTTGGAATGTTACAAACAGTTTCTGGCGGCAGCCAACGGCGCCTACCCGGACCAGGAATTCCAGGCCCGCCAGCGCATCAAGGCCATCAACCTGCGCCTGGAAAAGGGCTGGAAACGGAGAAAACGGTGAGCACCAGGGCCAAGCATTTCGCGGCGTCCGGTCTGCTGGCGCTTTCTCTGGCCGCCTGGGCGGCCACCGGCGACGACCAGGCGCGGATCAAGGCCAAGGCGCAAGCCGAAAAAGACCCCATCAAGCGCGCTCAACTGGAAATCCGGCTGGCCCAGTTCCGCCTGGACGGCGCCCAGAAGGCTTATGAAGAGGGCGTGCCCGACAAGGGGCTGGCGGAACTCAAGGAGATGATGGCGCTGGTTCAGGATGCGCACAACCGGATGTTTGAAACCGGCCGCAATCCGCGTAAGAAGCCCAAGGGCTTCAAGGAAGCCGAAATCAAGTTCCGGGAGATGACGCGCCGCCTGAAGGATTTGCGGCTGTCGATCCCGGTCGACGATCGCGACCCGCTCGATAGCATGATCGCCAAGATCGTCAAGATGCAGGAACACCTGCTGAAGGGCTTGATGCAGGTCGATGAAGCCAAGAAATAGGCTGTAGGCTGTGGGCTCTGGGCCAGCCTACAAGCCACGGCTTGCAGCCCACAGCGTATGGGAAACATGAGGCAAGCTGTTTTAATGGCGGTGCTGCCCGCCATAGTGCTGTGCGTGCTCGCTACGGCGCAGCGGCGCGAATTCCTGACCGATGGCGAGATCGAGGCCATCCGCGAGGCCCAGGAGCCGAACGAGCGCCTCAAGCTCTACACCGACTTTGCCCACCAGCGGCTTTGGCTGGTGGAAAAGGCGCTGGCCGGTTCCGAGGCCGATCGCGCCCAGCAGATCCACACCACACTGAGCGAATACAACCGCATCCTGGAGGCCATCGACGCCAACGTTGACCAGGCCCTGACGCACCGCGACCTGGTGCGCAAGGGCCTGGAGTACGCGCTCAAGAACGAGCCGGATTTCCTGAAACTGCTTCAGTCCTTCCAGGCCCGCAATCCCAAGGACCTGGACGAGTACCGGTTCGCTCTCAGCCAAGCCATCGAGAATACCAAAGACAGCATCGACGGCCTGCGCGAGGCGCTTCAAAAACAGCCCAAGGGCCGCCAGCAAGAAAAAGAGGCCAGGGAAACAAAGGGGAAAAAGGGGTAATGGCGGAAGAGCCGATTTCGGATTTCGGATTTCGGATTTCGGATTTCAAGCTCGAAGGCGGTTCGCAGCCGGCAATCCGCAATCCGAAATCCGAAATCCGAAATTTGTTCGCCTCGGTGTTCCGCGAACTGAAGCCGCGGACCACCCGGCCGGACTTCGACATTCAGTTCCGTCCCTTTGCCGACGTGAACCACACCATACGCCTGCGGGAGGGGCGGGTGGTGGCGCGGCTGTCCGACCTGCTGCAGGGCGCGCCGCCGCCGGTGTGGGAAGCGCTGGCCTTCATCCTGCTCTGCAAACTGTACCGCCGGCCGGTCCCGGCCTGCCACGAGGCGCGCTATCGCCGCTTTCTGGGGCGCAAAGAGGTGCGCCGGCAGGTGGAGCTGGTGCGGCAGGCGCGTGGCCGCAAGCACCTGGACCCGCCGCAAGGCGCCGTCTACAACCTGGAGCGGATTTTTCAGGAACTCAATGCCCGGTTCTTCCACGGCCTGTTGGGGATGCCGGTTCTGGGCTGGAGCCGCAGCCGGTCGCGGACCATGCTCGGGCATTTCGATTCCGCCCACAACACCATCACCATCAGCCGCCTGTTCGATTCCCAAGCGGCGCCCAGGTACGTCCTGGAGTATCTGATGTATCACGAGATGTTGCACCTGAGGTACCCGGTGGTGCATTGTGCGGGACGGCGCCGCGTGCACCCTGCCGAGTTTCAGCGCGACGAGCAGTTATTCCCGCGATACCAAGAAGTGCGCCGGGCGCTGAAAGCGCTTCAGTTACAGTAGCTTGCCCGCGATCCGTGGCTTTCCCCTTTTTTGCAACGAATCGCCCTGCGCCTGCATCTTATGGTTGTGGTGAACGACTCGCGGGCGGCTGCCCGCGAGGACGAAGAAGAAACTGCCGGCCCGGCGGTACCGGCGCACGACAGGCGGGAATAGAAGATGTTGAACCTTTTGATGGACACTTTTTTCGGGTGCAGCCACAAGAACACCGGTTTTCCCATTACTCCCCGATCAAAATTGCCACGCAGGCGATTCGACACCTACGTGGTATGCCTCGATTGCGGGAAGGAAATGCCCTACAGTTGGGAAGAGATGCGGCTGGTGAGCGCGTCCCCGAAGTCCGCTCCCCCGGTGGCCGAACAGGTGGGTTCCTTGTCGATCACGAAGTAGGCTGGGGAAAGAACCCCGGTCGAGTTTCCTCAGGGTTTCCAGTCAGCGGGTCAGAAGCCGCCCGGCGCACCTCGGTCCGCCGGGCGGCTTCGCTGTTCCTCTCCCTACGTTCTCTCCAATTGCTCACCGAGCCGCTCGGGCGTTACTCCGACTTCTCTCTGCCTGAAATCGAGGACTGGCAGACGGCTCAAACCGACACCTCAATCTGTTGCAAACCCGCGAAGCGAGGAAGGTTGTCAACCGCGCCCTGGTATTCTTCCAGGCACAGTTCCAGGACCTCCCTCAGATTTGCATGGAGTTCATCGAGCGTGGCAGCCTGGGTGTGCGCGCCCGGAACACCGGGGACGATCCCCACATAAAGATTCGCCTCCGGATCCCACTCCACGTAAGCTGTAAAGCTCCTCATTCGGCCCTCACCACTTGATAGGCTACCACGGATGGGACTATTCCCGGGCTGCTCTGATTTGCGGCTTGACATCGGGCCGCCCGCCAGGTGAAAACGTCTGCAGAGTGAAAACGGGGAAGCCGAGTTTCACGGCGTTGGCGTTGCTGCTGGCCGCGCTGGCGATCACCTGCGCGCTGGCCTACGCGCGCTTCCGCTCCGGCCAGCCGGCGCTGCGCGATTTTCTTTCCTTCTATGCGGGCGGGCAACTGTTCCTGGAATCGCCGCCGTTCACGTGGTCGGCGGCGCCGGCGCGCATCTACTCGGCAAAGGCGCAGCGCGACATGGAGTCACGGCTGCGGCCGGGCGCGCCGTACATGCCCTGCCTGCGTCCGCCGCTGTTCTGGGCCATGGTGGCGCCGCTCTCGCGCCTGTCCATTGAGAACGCGCTGATGGTCTGGCTGGCGCTGAACGCGGCTGCCGCGGCGGCCATCGGGCTTTGGGCGGCGGCCCGCATGGGAGAGCCGGCGATGCTGCTTCTCCTGGCTCTGTTTGTGCCGCTGATTGTGAGCCTCAGCGTCGGGCAGGACACGCCGTTGCTGGTTTTGGTGCTGCTGGGGTTCCTGGCGCTGCTGGAGCGCGGCCGCCCGGCCGCCGCCGCCGTCCTGCTGTCGCTGCTCTGGGTGAAGCCGCAATGGCTGCCGCCGTTCGTGCTGTTGCTGCTGGCGCGCAGAGAATGGCGCGCGCTGGGCGTGCTGGCCGGCCTCAGCGCCGCCCTCTGGGCGGTTTTCCCGCCGCTGCCTTACCTTCGGTTTCTGAACGAAGTGCGGCACTCACCCGGCGTCCCGGCCTGCCTGGCCTGCATGCCGAACGTGCGGGGACTGGCGGCCTGGCTGGGCGGGGTCCAGGCCATGGGACCGGCAGCCGCCGTGGGGGCCGGCGCCGCCTGGGCTATCGTGTATATGCGAGCGCGCCGCGGTTCGTTGTCCGCCGGCTTCGCGCCGGCGTGCCTGGCCGCCTTGCTCGCCGGTTACTACTCTCACATCTATGACTGCCTGCTGGTGGTTCCCGCTGTCGCGGCGGCAGCGTCGGACGAATTTCAGGCGCCCTGGCAAAAGGCTACCGCCGGCGTCGCGCTCTCGCCGCTTCCTTACCTGGCTTCCTACTGGGGCCCCGCTCTGCGGGGATTCCCCGCCGTGACCGCGCTGGCAGTATTTGCCGCGCTTGCGGCCGGGAAAAGTGCTGCGCGCCGGGCGCCGCAAAAGTAGCGTTGTGCCTCAGAAGCGGGTCGACAATGGCGAAGGCAGAAGAGTGCACGCAATCGACCATGGAAGTCCCCCCGGGCGACGCCCTCCGACGCGAGGAGCCCGCGCGGCCGTCAGTGAAACTACCTTTGAGCCGGGAACGTGTCAAGCAGGCCGTTGGACCACCCCCGGCCCCCACACCGACAGCCGTGGACATTCCGTGCTTTGAAAAAACGCAGGCCCGGCGGCCGCCGCTACGGGCGGGAGGCTGCGCGCCTCGCGAGGCTCCACTTCAGAGCCGGCGGGGTGACGAGCGTGGTGACAAGGACCATCACGACAACCGCGGAAAACGTGGCCGCGTCCATGATCGGCCTGCCGCCGATGCTCAGAGACAGGCCAATGTTGGCGAAAATCAGGCCAACTTCGCCGCGCGGAATCATGCCCAAGCCCACCGACCAGCGGTCCACGCCTGCCTGAAACACACCGAGCGCGCAGGCCTGTTTGCCGATGACCGCGGCAACGACCAGCGCGGCGGCAAGCCCCAGAACGCTTGGCTCGGCAAACACGCGCAGGTCAGTCCGCATGCCCATCAGCACGAAGAACACCGGCGCGAGGAAGTCCACCAGCGGCCGGACCAGTTCGCCCAGCGCCCGCTCGTCGCGCGCAACGAAACCGCGGTAGTGAACGTCCTCCAGAATCAGGCCGGCGGCAAACGCGCCGACGATGGGCGCCAACCCGACGGCTCCGGCCGCCCAGGAAAGCAGGAAGCAGAAGGACAGCCCGGTGGCCAGCAGCACGCCCCGCGCTCGGATTCTGGAAGCGGTCGAAAAGATCCGGGGCGAAAGCAGGACGCCGAGCACAAGAGATCCCACCAGGAAAACAATCGCCTTGGCAAGAACCGCAAGGACAGCGACCGCAGAAAAGCCGCCGCTGACGTCCGCCCTGGTGATCATGCCGGTCACAACGGCGAGGATCACCAGACCGAGAACATCGTCAATGACCGCCGCGCCGAGGATCACCCGTGCTTCCGCGCTCTTCGAGTGGCCCAGATCCTGAAACACCCGGGCGGTGATGCCGACGCTGGTCGCGCACAGAGTGGCGCCGAGGAAGGCGTGCACGTAGGGGCCCGAATCGGGCAGCAGCAGCGCTCCCACGCCCCAGCCTAAGGCAAAGGGAGCCAAAACTCCCAGTGCCGCGACGGAGAGCGCCGTTCTCCCCACCCGCAGCATTTCACCAACCGTCGATTCCAGGCCGACCTCGAACAGCAGGATGATTACGCCCAGGCGGGCAATCATGTCCACCATCGGGTCGTGCGTGATCTGTGCCAGGCCCGGCACGCCCACGAGCGCCAGATTGCCGAGCACGATGCCGACAACCAGCTCGCCCAGTACCGCCGGCTGCCCCAGCCGCACCGCCGCGTGGCCGCCGATCTTGGCCGCCATCAGCAGAATCGCCAGCCCCAGCATCAGCGAGGTGACCGGGTCCGGTGCGAGAAACGCGAGCGCCACCATCGAATTCATTGAACCACAAAGCCACAAAGAACACGAAGGTTCACACAGCGTAAAGCTTCGTGAACTTGGTGGTCTTCGCTTCTTTGTGGTGAACGAACTCTATTTTTCCGGAATGATGCCCGCGATTCCGAGTGCGGCGCCGGCGGCCAGCACCAGCGCCGGCGGTGCTTTGATCCGAACCAGCAAGAGGAAGGCCACGCCGGCCAGCAGGCCGCTACGCCAGGAGGTCAGCGCGTCGCGGCCCAGCAGCGCGGCGGCGCCGGCAATCAGCCCCACAACGGCGGGGCCGATGCCGGCCAGGAAATCGGCCGCCCGCCTGCCGTGTCCGGCACGCCCATATCCGTGGCTCAACAAGAGCATCACCACAATAGCCGGCAGATAGAGCGAAAAGGTGGCCACCAGCGCGCCGGCCACGCCGCTCAACTTGTAGCCGGCAAAGGTGGCCAGCACGGAAACCGGCCCCGGGGTCATGTTGCTGATGGCGACTCCGTCGACGAATTCAGTGGCGCTCAACCAGCCGCGCTCCACCACCAGTTGCTGATACAGGACCGGGATCACGACGAAGCCGCCGCCGAGAAACATGAAGCCCATTTTCAGGAAGGCCGTGGCCAGCTTCGCCAGGGGGATGGCCGGCCACGCGCCTGCCAGCCACAAACAGAGGCCGGCCGAGGCCGGCGGCTGGCGGCTGGCGGCTGGCGGCGGCTTTGGCCGGCCGCCGCCAGTTGCTTTGTTGAGCGCTTCCCTGCCGAGCAACAGCCCGGCCACGCCAGCGGCAATCAGGATGTACAGCGGGTTGGTTTTCGACAGGCCGCCGAGAAATGCGGCGGCGGCAATGCCTGCCGCCGGCCACCCGCGAACCGCCTTTTCACCCATGGACCACGCGGCTGCCAGAATCAGCGCAATCACCACCGCGCCCAGGCCCGCCATGGCCCCCCGCAAGGCCGGAAGGGTGTGATAGGCGAAGTAGAGCCGCGAAAGCAAGAGAACGACAACCATCGACGGGGCAACGAAGGCCAGCAGCGAAAGAATCCCGCCCGCCGGGCCGTGCAGGCGGTAGCCGACGAACAGCGAGGTATTGACGGCGAAAGGCCCCAGCACCTGGGCCAGGCCCACGCCATGAAGGAACTCGTCGGCGGCGATGGCGCGCCGCTTGCGCACGAACCTCTCTTCCATGACGGCGATGATGGCCATGCCGCCGCCAAACCCAATCGCGCCGATCTTCAGAAACTCCAGCAGGACGGCGGGCAGTGAGAGCGGCTTCTGTTCCGGTGCGCCTTGTGGGCCGGTGCTCATCGTTCCGCCACCATGCTAACTCCGATGGGCCGTGGGAGCCAATCCGTACCTTGAATTTGAAACTTGAGACTTCTTTACCCGGCCAGCGCCATTCGCGAGGCGCCGAGCTTGAAGATCAGGTCCTCGACGTCCTTCTGGTAGAAAACGCGGATGCTGACCTCGGGATACAATTCGCGCAGCCGTTTCACCTTGCGGTTTTTTCGCGTGACCAGCGACTGCTTCATGGTCGTCAGCTCGACGTAGAGGTCCAGTTCGGGAAGGTGAAAATCGGGAGTGAAGGCCTCGGTAACTTCCTGCTGCTCGTTCCATTCGATGGGGAAGGTGTTGGGCTCGTATTCCCACCCAATGCCGTAAAAATCCATCAGCCGGGCGAAGACGCGCTCGCTGGGATGGGCGAAGGAGACGCGCTCCAGCAGTGGGGAGCCGGGCAGATCGGCGAAGTGGCGGGCCAGCCGGATCTGGCTGCGCAGGCGGATGCGCTCGGCGGTTTCGGGGGAAAGCAGCGCCGCGCCCGGCAACAGTGTGGATTCGACCGCCCGGAAAGCCAGATCGCCGGCCCGCTCCAGGTCCATAGCGGCCGTGTTCAACGTGAGGTGGTACAGGTCGGCGTGCTGCGGGCTGCGGCCGAAGACGGTGTGCAGGTAGCGCGTCTGAACGGCGTCGCACCGCAACACCAGTTCGGCGGCCGCCGGCGGGGCCAGCCCCATCTCGGCCGCCACCGTGGCGGCGCGCCATTGCTTGGGGGCCGCCAGCCGCAGATGGAAGGCGCAGGTGGCCTCACGAAACAGGAACTGGCCGCCGCGCCCCACCAGCACCAGGTGCTCGCGGGTGGCCATCTCGACCGCGATTTGCGCGATCAGGTTGGCGTACAGGTTCAGGCGCGCGCGCGCGCTCACCGCATCTGCGCCGCCGGCGCTTTCCGGTTCAACGGGCGGCGCCCGCCCGCCCGCCGGCTCGGGCGGATCGACGCCGAACTGCGCCCGCATTCCCTGCTCCAGCGCCTGCCGCCCCACCAGGCGGAAGCCGGTGCGCCGCGCCAATTCCCGCGCAATGTCGTCCCCGCGGCTGCCGAATTGCCGGGAAACCGTGACGATGGCCATGGCTGCCTAGCGCTCTGCCTCCCAGACAGGGTGACCGCAGCGAAGGCGGAAGGCAGACGGCGGAAAGCAGCATGCGCCGTTGCCGCCTTCCGCCTTCCGCTTTCTGTCTTCAGCCCGATGATTCATTGTCCGGACGCGGTACGTGATATGGGATGGCACGGCGCGGCCGGGCGTTGCCACCCCGCGGGCCGTGCCCCCGCGGTCAGAATGCCTCTGGTTAAAACAGAATGCAAGTGAATTGTTTGAACAGACCGGCTGTCGCCTGACGGCTGTCGGCTCGGGGTCTTTCGTGCGCCGTCAGCCGCCGGCCGTCAGCCGATCGCCGGTCGCCTCGCGGAGGGCGGCCTCCAGGGCGGCGGCCTCCGCCGCGACGATCCGCGGGCGGTTGGCCAGGCGGCTCTCCAGCGGCCGGCCGCCGCATTCCAGTTCGCCGGCGTGATAGCGAAGGATGTAGTCGGGATCTTTGAGCAGGTGCCCGGTGAGGATTGCGACCACATCCTGATCGGGCCCCACGACGCCGGCGGCCCGCAGCTTCCTGGCGCCGGCCAGCGTGGCGGCCGAAGCCGGCTCGCAACCGATGCCGGCGCGGCCGATGACCGCCTTGGCGTCGGCGATCTCCTGCTCGCTGACGGCCACGCAGACGCCGCCGCTGGCCCGCAGCTCGCGCACGGCCTTCGGCCAGGAAACGGGCGCCCCGATCTTGATGGCCGTGGCCAGCGTCTGGGGCCGCTCGACGGGCCGCAGCTCGGCGGCCGCCGATTCCATCATGCGGCACAACGGCGCCGCCCCTTCGGCCTGGATCACCGCCAGGCGCGGCAAGCGCCGGATCAGCCCCAGATCGCGCAGCTCGCGCAGGCCCTTGCCGAAGGCCGACACATTGCCCAGGTTGCCGCCCGGCAGCACGATCCAGTCCGGCTCGCGCCAGCCGCATTGCTCCAACAACTCCGCCATGATGGTTTTCTGGCCTTCCAGGCGAAAGGGATTCACCGAGTTGAGCAGGTACAGCCCCAGGGACTCCGCCATGCGGAAGATGAGGCGGAGGATCTGGTCGAAGTTGGCCTCCACCTGGAAGGTGACGGCACCGTATTCGAGCGCTTGGGCCAGCTTGCCCAGCGCAATCTCGCCGTGCGGGATGAAGACCACCGGAACCAGCCCGGCATAAGAAGCGTAGGCCGCCATCGAAGCCGAGGTGTTGCCCGTGGAAACGCAGCCCACCAGGCGCATGCCGAGCGCGCGGGCGCGCGTGACCCCGCAAGTCATGCCGTTGTCCTTGAAGGAGCCGGTGGGGTTGAAGCCCTGGTGCTTGAAGCGGATGGCGTCCAGCCCCGCAAAACCCGCGGCGGCCGCGGAATCCAGCAGCGGCGTGTTGCCTTCGCCCAGCGTGGCGACCAGCTCCGCGCTCTCCGGTTCGCTGATGAACGGGATCAGTTCGCGGAAGCGCCAGACGCCGCTCGAGTCCAGCTTCCGGAGCGAGGCGCGCCGCCCGCTCCACAGCGCGGGCCATTGCGCGGCCGCCTCCCGGTCGAAAGCATATTCGACGTCCAGCAGCCCGCCGCAGCGCGGGCAGGTGTGGATATTCTCCGCCAGCGGGTATGCGGCGCCGCAGCTTTCACGGATACAGCGGAAAACGTGCATCGATGTTATCTCACCACAAACAGTGATAAGTGACGAGTGACAAGTGACGAGCGGCCCGGCCTCGCTTGTCACTCATCACTCGTCACTTGTCACTTGTCACTCATCACTGTCGCGCCGGTGGCGGCGACGGCCAGGGGCCGCACCTCGGCCGCCAGGCCCAGGCGCCGGTAGACGCCCTCCAGCGCCTGCACGGTCGGCTGCGGCGATCCCTCGACCAAGGCCAGCAGCGAGGGGCCGGCGCCGCTGAGCACGACTCCCAGCAGGCCGGGAGCGCGCAGTTCCAGCGCCTCGCGAAGCCCGGGCACCAGCGGGGCGCGGTAGGGCTGGTGCAGGCGGTCGTCGACCGCGGTGGGCATCCGGAGTGCCGCCGCGGAGCCGGAGGCCAGCGCGCCAACCAGCAGCGCCACCCGCTGCAGGTTGAAGACGGTGTCGGAGCGGGCGTAGGAAGCCGGGAGCACGGCGCGCGCCTTGCTGGTTTCCAGCCGGAACTCGGGAACGGCGACCACCAGCGAGATCTGTTCCGGCCACTTCAACCGCAGCGTTTCCACCCGGCCGTCGCCGAGTGCGCAGGCCACAATCAGGCCGCCGCACAGCGAGGCGGTCACGTTGTCCGGGTGGCCGTCCTCCATCTCGGCCGCCAGCCAAGCCAGCCGTTCGGTGGCCAGACCGAGCCGGCCGCAATGGTTGGCCAGCACCAGCCCGGCGACCGCCGCGGCGCCGCTGGAGCCCAGCCCGCGCGCCAGCGGGATGTGGTTCTCCAGTTCCAGGCACACGGGCGGGGCCGGCCGGCCGGCCGCCTCGAAACCGCGGCGGAACGATTTCAGGATCAGGTTCGAGTCATCGGTGGCGATGCTCTCCGTGTGCGGGCCCGACAAGCGGACGCGCGGCCTGCCGCCGCCCGGTGAAAAGACCGCCGCCTCCAGCCATAATTCCAGCGCCACCGCAAGCACGTCAAATCCCGGGCCCAGGTTGGCGCTGGAGCCGGGCACGCGCACCCGCGCCGGCAGAATCAGTTCGCTCACATCCCTAAGTTAAAGGAAAAACACAAAGACACCAAGGCGGAAAGAAGACCCAAGATCGAGCCGCGAGCGTCAGAGGACTATTTCCCGCCGGCGCCGGCGGCCTCCAGCAACTGCCGCGCATGATAATTGACCACCCGCGACTGGTTCCGCAGGGTCTCCATGTAGGCTTCGCGCAGCAATTGCCCCCTGCGGTTTTCCAGCGTGTTGCGGATTTCCTGCTGCACGGCCGGATCGGAGATCTGGCGTTGCCCCGGCGTCTGCTTCTCCACCAGCTTGAGGATGTAGTAGGCGTCGCGCGCGCGAATGGGACCGGCGGTGCCCCCGGGCTGCATGGTCAGGATGGCGCGCTTCAGCAGGGGGTCCGCTTTGTCCAGCGACGAGGCGGGAATGAAGCCCATGTCTCCCTCGCTGCGCGCCGTGTTGGGGTCTTCCGACAGATCTTCGGCCAGGCGGCCGAAATCGTCTCCGGCGCGCAGGCGCGCCGCGATGCCTTCGGCTTTGCGCCTGGCCTCCTGTTCGCCCTTGGCCTTGTCGTTCTTCAGATTGGCCACGGGGATGTCGGTGGCCGGGGTCACCACGATCTGCGCCAGGTGGAAGCGGGTCTCGGGCACGTTGAATCCCGCTTTGTTCTCCTGGTAGAACTTGGAGATCTCCGCATCGCTCACTTTGATCTTGGAGCGAATCTCCTTGTTGAAGACTTTATCGAGACTGATCTCGCGGCGCAGGTCATTTTTCAGGTCCGCGGCGGTCAGGCCCCGCTCCTTCAAGCGCGACTGAAACTCCTGCTCCGAGTACGGGCTCTTGCGTTCGGCGAACTTGCCTTCGGCTTCGGCGTCGGTGGCCAGCAGCCCCAGTTTCTCGGCCCGCTGCAGCAGGATTTCGTTGTCGATCAAGGCCCGCAAGATCATCAGCCGCTGAACCTGCTCCTGCTCGGGCGAGGGCTTCTGCGGGGTCTCGGCGAGCTGCGCCTGGTAAAACTTATCGACTTCCGAGGAAAGGACCCCGCGGCCGTTGACTTCGGCCAGCACCTTCTGGCCGCCGGACCGCGTCCGGCATCCGGCGGCGTACCAAACCAGTAGCGCGACCACAGCGGCAAGGGGCAAAAGAACCAGCGCTTTTTTTCTCACAATGCCAACATCTTACCAGACCCGGGAGCGCGGGTGTCCCCCCGCAGCACCTCGCGGCATTTTGCCAGGGAAGGCGCAGGGAAGGCGAAAGCCACTTGGCTCGTACCCCGTAGAAATGTTAATCTTTGTCGGCTCGCACCTCTTCCCTATTGCTCACACGTTAGCCATCGGCGGGGCAAGCAACGGCTCTCAAGAGGTGTTCAATGGCACGCCTGGAAGACTTAAAACCCGGCGGCACTATCAAGGGCATATTACCGGACGCCCAGGTGACGGTGATCGAAGCCAAGTTCCACGGTGCCAACGTCGTGGAACTGGTTTACAAAGACGCCAAGGGACGCCTGGGCACGGAACTGATCTACCGGTACCGTGAGCCGACTTTGGAAATCGTCGCGGAGGGCCAGCCCTGGAGCTTCGATGCTGATGCCGGCATGCTGCGGCTTGTTTCGGAGGCCTACCGCATCCGTCTGGCGTACCTGTTCGACCCCCTTCTGGCCATCCACACGTCGCTGATCGATCCTCTGCCTCACCAGATCACCGCCGTTTACGCCGAGATGCTCAGCCGGCAGCCGCTACGCTTCCTGCTCGCCGATGATCCCGGCGCGGGCAAAACCATCATGGCGGGCTTGCTGATCAAGGAACTGCTGATACGGGGCGATCTCCACCGCTGCCTGATCGTCTGCCCCGGAATGCTCGTCGAGCAATGGCAGGACGAACTCGATCTAAAGTTCCACCTGCCGTTCGAGATCCTCACCAACGACAAGCTGGAAGCATCGCGAACCGGAAACTGGTTCCTTGAGAATCCACTGGCAATCTGCCGCCTCGACAAACTGAGCCGCGATGAGGACGTTCAAGCTAAGCTGGAAACGACCGACTGGGACCTGGTCGTCTGCGATGAAGCGCATAAAATGTCGGCTTCCTTTTTTTCCGGGGAAGTAAAGGAAACCAAGCGCTACAAGCTCGGCCGGCTGCTCTCACGCCTCACCCGCCATTTCCTCCTGATGACGGCCACACCGCACAACGGCAAAGAGGAGGACTTCCAGCTTTTCATGGCGCTGATCGACGGGGACCGTTTCGAAGGCAGGTTCAGGGATGGCGTCCACGTCACCGACGTCTCCGACATCATGCGCCGTCTGGTGAAGGAGCACATGCTCAAGTTCGACGGGACGCCGCTCTTCCCAGAGCGCCTGGCCTACGCGGTGAACTACAAACTGTCAGATGCCGAGGCGCACCTCTACGAGCGCGTCACCAACTACGTCCGTGAAGAGTTCAACCGTGCGGAGGCCTTGGAGAACGAGGGGCGAAAAGGCACGGTCGGTTTCGCGCTGACCATTCTTCAGCGCCGCCTCGCGTCCTCCCCGGAAGCCATCTACCAATCGCTCAAGCGCCGGCGCGAGCGCCTGGAAAAGCGCTTGGCGGAAGAGAAGCTGCTCAAGCGAGGCCGCGACGCGGGCATGAGTCGCATGGAACTGATGGCGGCGCGCGTCGAAACCGGCCAGGATTTGCCGCTGATCAAGGCCGAAGACTTGGACGACATGGAGGATGCACCCGAGGCCGAAGTCGAACAGGCGCAGGAGGAGGTGGTCGACCAGGCGTCGGCGGCCCGCACAATTGCCGAGCTTCAGGCCGAGATCGACATACTGCGGGAACTGGAAGGCCTGGCATGGCAGGTCCGTAAGAGCGGGACGGACAAGAAGTGGGAGGAGCTGTCGAAAGTTCTCGATGAAAGCGCCACCAAGTGCAATGCCGAAGGCCACGGTTGGAAGCTGGTGATCTTCACTGAGCATCGCGACACGCTGAGTTACCTGGCTCAGAGGATCGGCGACCGGATCGGCGCGGCAGCGGTCGTCATGATTCATGGCGGAATGGGCCGCGAGGAGCGCAAGAAAGCGCAGGAAACGTTCACCTAGGATAAGAGCGTTCAAGTCCTCGTCGCCACCGACGCGGCGGGGGAAGGTATCAACCTTCAGCGGGCGCACCTGATGATGAACTACGACCTGCCATGGAACCCCAACCGGATCGAGCAGCGGTTTGGGCGCATCCACCGCATCGGCCAGACCGAGGTATGCCATCTCTGGAACCTGGTTGCCGGCGAGACGCGAGAGGGCGAAGTGTTCCATCGGCTGTTTGAGAAACTGGAGGAGCAGCGCAAGACGCTGGGCGCCGGGGTTTTTGACATTCTGGGCAAGCTTTTCCGTGACACGCCGCTGCGCGACCTGCTGGTGGAGGCCATCCGTTACGGAGACCGCCCGGAAGTGCGCGAGCGCCTGCGTTTGATCGTTGACAACCTGGCCGACCGTGAGCGCTGCACGGAGCTGCTCGAAGAACGGGCGCTTGCCCACGATTCGATGGATGCCTCGGCTGTACGTCGTATCCGCGAGGAAATGGAGCGCGCCGAAGCCCGCCGCTTGCAGCCGCACTTCATCGAGGCTTTCTTCCTGCAGGCCTTCCGTCTGATGGGCGGCGCCATTCACGGGCGCGAACCGAGGCGCTATGAGATCACGCATGTTCCGGCGGTGGTTCGCAGCCGGGATCGGCAGATTGGCACCCGCGAGCCTGTGCTCGCCCGCTACGAGCGCATCACTTTCGAGAAAGACCTGATAGCTTTCCCGGGCAAGCCGCTGGCGGCGTTCGTTTGCCCCGGTCACCCGCTGCTGGACGCGACGATTGACCTCATCCTGGAACGCAACCGCGACCTGTTGAAGCGCGGCGCGGTTCTGCTGGACCAGAGCGATGCGGGTGAGAAGACGCGGGCGCTCTTCTATTTGGAGCATTCCATCCAGGACGCCCGCACCGATCGCTCCGGCAATCGCCGCGTCGTCTCCCGCCAGATGCAGTTCGTCGAGATCGACTGCGCAGGCACGGCCCGCACCGCCGGCTATGCGCCCTACTTGGATTACCGGCCGCTGACGGAGAAGGAGCGTCCGCTGGTTACCCCGCTCGTGGAAAAGCTGCTGGCAACAAGCGAAATTGAGGCGCAGGCATCGTCCTATGCCATCTCCAATCTCGTGCCCGCCCATTTTGAAGAAGTCCGCGAGCGCCGGGAAGAACTGGTTCGCAAGACGATGGCGGCCGTCAAAGACCGCCTCACGAAAGAGATCAACTACTGGGACCACCGCGCTGAAGAACTGAAAATTCAGGAACTGGCCGGCCGCGTGAACGCCCGCATCAACTCCGGTAAGGCCCGCCAGCGCGCCGACGAACTCCAGGTCAGATTGCAGAAGCGTATGGAAGAGTTGGAGCAGGAGCGATTGCTCTCTCCACTCCCGCCCGTTGTCATCGGCGGCGCGCTGGTCATCCCCGCTGGTCTGCTGGCCAAACTGAGGGGCGAATCGCGGGAGGCTCTCGATCACTTCGCGCGTGAAACCAAGCGCAGCGAAGAGATGGCGATGGCGGCAGTCATGGAGGCGGAACGCGGGCTCGGATTTGATCCGAAGGATGTGAGCGATCAGAAATGCGGCTACGATATTGAGTCCCGGGTGCCGGCAACCGGCAACTTGCGTTTCATTGAGGTGAAGGGCCGCATGGCCGGGGCAACAACGGTGACTATCACGAAGAACGAGATTCTAGCGGCGCTCAACAAGCCCAACGACTTCGTCCTGGCGATTGCCGAGGTGGACGGTGACGTCGCGCGGCTGCGGTACGTCCGGCGGCCTTTTCAGCAAGAGCCAGACTTCGCCGTGACCAGTGTAAACTACAACCTCGAACAGTTGCTGTTTCGCGGAGAAGATCCGTGCTGACCAAGCTGAGCATCCGAAATTTCAAGCGCTTTGGTTCTGTTGAGATCGAACTGGGCAACCCTGTCGTGTTCATCGGTCCCAACAACTCCGGCAAGACCACCGCGTTGCAGGCGCTTGCGCTGTGGGATGTCGGCCTGCGGCGGTGGAACGAGAGGCGTTCGGGGAAGAAGAGCACGCCAGAAAAGCGCCCGGGAGTGACCATTAACCGCCGCGATCTCATTGCGGCTCCCGTTCCTGACGCAAACCTATTGTGGCGCGATCTACATGTGCGCGACGTGCGCAGAACGAATGGCAAGCCGGAGACCCAAAACATCCGGGTGGACATTACCGTGGAAGGCGTCGCAGAAGGGGCGGCTTGGGTCTGCGGATTCGAGTTCGACTACGCCAACAAAGAATCCTTTTACTGCCGTCCTCTCCGAATCTCGAAAACCGAGCGGATGCCGGTTCCACCCCAAGCTGCCAAGACTCGGGTCGCGTTTCTTCCGCCAATGTCGGGCCTGGCAGCCAATGAGAACCGTCTCGACGCGGGCGCGGTCCATGTGCGCTTGGGTGAGGGACGAACAGCCGAGGTGCTCCGCAATCTCTGTTATCAGGTTCTGCGCGACCTCGGTGAGCCCGCGTGGAACAAGTTGCAGGGCCGAATCAGGGAATTGTTTGGCGTCACGCTGCAGGAACCGGTGTATGTCGCAGAGCGCGGCGAGATCACAATGTTGTACCTTACCCCTTCGGGCGTTCGGCTGGATCTCTCTTCCGCTGGGCGCGGCCTTCAGCAGACGCTCCTGCTTCTGGCCCACCTCGCCGTCAACCCCGGGTCGGTGCTCCTGCTGGACGAACCCGATGCGCACCTCGAGATCCTTCGCCAAAGACAGATCTACCAGTTGCTTGCAGAAGCAGCCCGGGAACAGAACAGCCAGATCATTGCGGCCAGCCATTCCGAGGTGCTTCTCAACGAGGCCGCCGACCGCGACGTGGTCGTGGCGTTTGTTGGAAAGCCGCACCGGATCGACGATCGGGGCAGCCAGGTCCTCAAGTCCCTGAAGGAAATCGGGTTCGAGCAGTACTATCAGGCGGAGGAAACCGGATGGATCCTCTACCTGGAAGGGTCCACGGATCTTGCCATACTCCGCGCCTTTGCGGAAATACTGAACCATCCCGCAGGGCCTCTGCTGGAACGGCCTTTCGTGCACTATACCTATAACCAGCCGCTGAAAGCGCGGGACCATTTCTACGGTCTGCGGGAGGCGAAGGGAGACCTTGTCGGGATTGCCATTTTCGACCGCCTGGACCAAAAGCTTCAGGACCGCCCCGAGCTCAAAGAACATATGTGGAAGCGGCGAGAAATTGAGAACTATCTCTGCTGCCCTGAGGCGCTCTCCGCATGGGCGAAAGAAGAGGGAGGCCAAAAACTGGGGCCGCTCTTTGCCCCCGGCTGGCAGGAGCAAATGACTCAAGCGGTGGGTGAAATCGAGACGGCTATGGCTACCCTGGGGAAGGGGTCGCCCTGGTCGCCTGACACGAAGGTTTCCGACGATTTTCTGGACCCTCTCTTTGTAGCCTTTTTCAAGAGGCTATCGCTCCCAAACCTCATGCGCAAGAGCGACTACCATGTTCTGGCCCGACACGTACCAGCGGACCGCATCGATCCCGAGATAACCCAGGTGTTGGAGGGCGTTGTTGAAGTGTCAGCGCGGGCGAATCCCGCTCGGGAAGAAGACGGTGCCTGAATATGGGCAAGAAACTGATTGACGTGGCGCTGCCGCTGGAGGCGATCAAAAAAGCATCGGCGCGGGAGAAGTCCATCCGGCATGGGCATCCGTCCACGCTTCACTTGTGGTGGGCGCGGCGGCCGCTGGCGGCGGCACGGGCGGTGATTTTCACGCAAATGGTGGACGACCCGTCGGCGCCCCCGACCAGGTGGTGCGCACCGTCACCGAGAATTGCCGCACGCTGAAGTTCAAGACCTACGGCTTCGAAGAGGAGTAGGACCAGCGCCGGAAAGAAACTGCCGCAATCGAGCAAGCGCTACGGAGAGGCGCGGCGGCGCGAGACCTTTGACAGCACCGGGGGGCTGTGTTACGGTTTTCAGGTTCCGATGGCAGCCACAAATCCGCGGGAAACCACGCACCCGCCGCCGCGCCGCACCGCACTCAATTCCGTCCACAAGAGAATCGGCGGCCGCATGGTAGCGTTCGGCGGCTGGGAAATGCCGGTGGAATACAGCGGCATCGTCGCCGAGCACATGGCGGTGCGGACGCGCGCCGGCCTGTTCGACGTCAGCCACATGGGCGAAATCGAGGTGCGCGGGCCCGAGGCCCTGCGCCTGGTGCAGCACGTCACCTCGAACGACGCCGCGCGCCTCTCCACGGGTCAGGCCCAATACAGCGGCCTGATGTACCCGCAGGGCACGCTGGTGGACGACCTGCTGGTCCACAAGATGGCCGACGGCCACTATCTGCTGGTGGTGAACGCTTCCAACCAGGACCGCGACTTCGCCTGGATGCGCGAACAGAACCGCTTCGACTGTGAGGTGCGCAACGCCGGCGACGCGTACACGCAACTGGCCGTCCAGGGGCCGCGGGCGCCCGCCATCCTTCAGAAGCTGACCGAAACGGACCTGGGGGCCATCCGCTACTACTGGTTCACGGGCGGGCGCGTGGACGGCGTCGAGTGCCTCATCGCCCGCACCGGCTACACCGGCGAGGACGGCTTCGAGATTTACTTCGCGCCCGGCGAATCGGAGCGCTTGTGGAACCGGCTGCTGGAAGCGGGCCGCGAGGACGGGCTGATCCCCTGCGGCCTGGGGGCGCGCAACACGCTGCGCCTGGAGGCGGCCATGGCGCTCTACGGCCACGAAATCGACGAGACGCACACGCCGCTGGAGGCCAACCTGGGCTGGATCTGTAAACTGGAGAAAGGCGACTTCCTGGGCCGCGAGGCGCTGGCGCGGCAGAAGCAGGAGGGCGTGCGCCGCCGCCTGGCCGGTTTCGAGATGACCGGCCGCGGCATCGGCCGGGACGGCTATCCGGTCTACGTGAACGGCAACGAGGCCGGGTACGTGACCAGCGGTTCGCCCGCCCCCTTCCTCAAGAAAAACATCGGGCTCGCCTACCTGCCGGCGGAATTCTGCCAGGCGGGCCGGGAACTGGAGATCGGGATCCGCAGGCAGCGCGTGGCCGCGCGCCTTGTGGAAACACCTTTTTATAAGAGGCAGCACAAATCATGAGCTATCCCCCCAATTACCGTTATACGCGGGAGCACGAGTGGATTCGGCTCGAAAACGACACCGCCGCCGTCGGCATCACCGACCATGCCCAGGAGCAACTGGGCGACATCGTTTACCTGGAACTGCCGAAGGTCGGCGACCGCTTCAGCGCCACGCAGCCGCTGGGCACGGTGGAATCGGTGAAGGCCGTCTCCGATATCTACTCGCCGGTGACCTGCGAGGTCGTCGATGTCAACGCCGAGCTGGCCGCACACCCGGAGTTGCTGAACCAGGACCCGCACGGCGCCGCCTGGCTGGTGAAGGTACGCCTTGCCGACCGCGCCCAGCTCGATGGCCTGCTGTCGGCGGAGCAGTACGAAGCCTACATTGCCGAAGAGGCAGTGAAGAGTGACAAGTGATAAGTGACGAGCCACCCGGTCCTCACTCGTCACTGGTCACTGGTCACTGGTCACTGGTCACTCGTCATGCGCTATCTTCCGAAGTCCGATATTGAGCGGCGCCAGATGCTGGAGGCGCTGGGGTTGGGCGGCATGGAGGAGCTGTTCGCCCACATCCCCGCCGAGATCCGCCTTTCGCGCCCGCTGAATCTTCCCGACGGCGTTTCGGAGATGGAGGTGCTGCGGTATTTCCAGAAGCGGGCGGGCGAGAACGCGGCCGGCTACGTCTCGTTTTTGGGCGCCGGTGTCTACCACCACTTCCGGCCCGTGGTCATCGACTCGCTGATCTCGCGCGGCGAGTTCTATACCGCCTACACGCCCTACCAGGCGGAGATCGCCCAGGGCACGCTGCAGTCCATCTTCGAATTCCAGACCATGATCTGCCAGCTCACCGGCATGGAAGTGGCCAACGCTTCCATGTACGACGGCTCGACGGCGCTGCCCGAGGCGGTGCTGATGGCGGCGCGAATCACGGGACGGCGCAAGGTGGCCGTGGCCCGCTCCGTGCACCCGGAGTACCGGCAGGTGCTCGACACCTACACGCGCTTTCAGGGCATCCAGGTGCGGGAACTGGAGTATGACCGGGAGGCGGGCACGCTGGCGCCGTTTACCATCGACGATGGCGTGGCCGCCATCGTCCTGCAATCGCCCAATTTCTTCGGGATCGTCGAGGACCTCGAGCGGGCGGCGGAAATGGCCCACGCCGCCGGCGCGCTGTTGATCGTGGTCATCACCGAGCCGGTGTCGCTGGGGCTGCTCAAGCCGCCGGCCTCGGCCGATATCGTGGCCATGGAAACGCAGGCTTTGGGCATGGCGCCCAGTTACGGCGGGCCCTACGCCGGGGTGATCGCCACGCGCGAGAAATACGTGCGCAGCATGCCCGGGCGCCTGGTGGGGCAGACCACCGACGCGCAGGGCCGGCGCGGCTTTTGCCTGACGCTGGCCACCCGCGAGCAGCACATCCGCCGCGAAAAAGCCACCTCCAACATCTGCACCAACCAGGCGCTGTGCGCGCTGATGGCCGCCATCTTCATGACCGTGTACGGCAAGGAGGGCCTGCGCGAGCTGGCCCGGCAGAACCTGGCCAAGGCCCATTACGCCGCGTCGCGGTTGAAGCTGAAGTTCTCCGGGCCGTTTTTCAACGAGTTCGTGGTGGCGGGCGGAAAGACCAGGGCGCTGTTGGACAAGAAGATTCTCGGGGGGCTGGATTTGCGCAAGTTTTATCCGGAGCTCGGCGAGGCGCTGCTGGTCTCGGTCACCGAGGTGCATACGCGCCAGCAGATTGATGAGCTGGTCGGGGGACTGGCATGAAGAAAGCAAGGCCACACGTCAACCAGAACGAAGGGCTGATCTTCGAGCACTCCTCGCCGGGCAAGCGGGCCTGGCAGTTGCCGCCGCTCGACGTGCCGGAGGTGGACCCGGCCGCGGCGCTGGGCGGCGACCACATACGCGAGAGCATCGGCGGCTTCCCCGAGGTGAGCGAGGTGGAGGTGGTCCGCCACTTCACCCGCCTCTCCACCTGGAACTACGGTGTGGACACCGGCCTGTACCCGCTCGGCTCCTGCACCATGAAATACAACCCCAAGGTGAACGAGGTGGTGGCGCGGCTGGAGGGCATCGCCGGCGTGCATCCCTACCAGCCGGACGCCCTGGCCCAGGGCTGCTTGAAGATCCTGCGGCTGCTTTCCGGCTGTCTGCTGGAGATCACCGGGATGGAGGCCATCACGCTGCAGCCGGCCGCCGGCGCCCACGGGGAGTTGACGGGCATCCTGCTGGTCCGCGCCTATCTGGAATCGCGGGGCAACCCGCGCCGGAAGATCCTGATCCCGGACTCCGCGCACGGCACCAATCCGGCCACCGCGGCGATTGCCGGCTACCAGGTGGAAAACATCCGCTCCAACGCCCTGGGGACCGTGGACCTGGATGTTCTTCGCCGCGCCGTCACCGAAGAGGTGGCGGCGCTGATGATCACCAACCCGAACACCCTCGGCATTTTCGAGGAGAACATCGGCGCCATCGCCGAAATCCTGCATGCCCGCGGCGCGCAGCTTTACATGGACGGCGCCAACATGAACGCGCTGGTGGGCATGGTGCGGCCCGGCGACGCCGGCGTGGACGTGATGCACCTGAACCTGCACAAGACCTTCTCCACGCCCCACGGCGGCGGAGGGCCGGGCGCCGGGCCGGTGGGTGTCAAGAAGCACCTGGAGCCGTTCCTGCCCGTTCCCGTGCTGGAGAAGGGCGCCGGCGGCCGCCTGCGCCTGATCCACCACCGGCCGCAGGCCATCGGCCGGGTGCGCGCCTTCACCGGCAACTTCGGCGTGCTGGTCCGCGCCCTGGCCTACATCCTGGCCTGCGGCGGCAACGGGCTGAAGGCCGCCACCCAGGACGCTGTGCTGAACGCGAATTACATCCGCAAGGGTCTTGAGGATGTCTACGACCTGCCCTACAAGCAGCCCAGCCTGCACGAATGCGTGTTCAGCGACCGCCTGCAGGCCGGCCACGGCGTGCGCACCGGCGATATCGCCAAGCGCCTGATCGATTACGGCTTCCACCCTTACACCGTCAGCTTCCCGCTGATCGTGCACGGCGCGCTGATGATCGAGCCGACCGAGAGCGAGAGCAAGGAAGAGCTGGACCTGTTCATCGAGGCCATGCGGGAGATCGCGCGGGAGGCCGAGCAGGAGCCCCAGACGGTGCTCGCCGCGCCGCATACCACGCGGGTCGGCCGGCTGGATGAAGTTACGGCCGCCCGCCGCCCCATCCTCCGCTGGCAGGAACCGATTGCGGAGTGAGTAGACTCCGCACTCCGAATTCCGCACTCCGCACTCGGCTCAGGCGATTTTGCGCAGCTTGACTATTTAGACGATGGCGGACGTCCAAGAGGTGTCAAAAGCTGCAACAGAGCCGCGAGCGTAAGCGAACGGGTGCCCGCGCAGCGCATGGGCTCGGTTGTCCTGCGGGAGCACCCGCTCGCTTACGCTCGCGGCTCTGCTGCGGATCGCTGCCGGACGTGCTGCAGGATGGCATCGACTACCTGGTCGATGGTGAGGGAAGAGGAATCAAGGTAAATGGCGTCGGGGGCCTGGAGCAGGGGCGAGTCGGCGCGCTGGCTGTCGCGCCGGTCGCGCTCCTTGATTTCCGCCATGAGCTGCTTCAGGCGGGCGGGATCGCCGGGCGTCCCGGCATCCGACTGGGCCAGCCGGCGGCGGCCGCGCACCTCGGCGCTGGCGTCCAGGTAGACCTTCACTTCCGCGTCCGGGAAGACCTTGGTGCCGATATCGCGGCCTTCCATCACCACGTTGCCGGAGCGCCCCAGCTCACGCTGCCGCCGGACCAGCGCCCGGCGAACACCGGGCAGCGCGGAAACGATGGAGGCCGCCTGGCTGACCTCCTCGCCGCGAATGACGTCGGTAATGTCTTCGCCGTCGGCCAACAGCCGGTTGCCCTGCGCGGTGGACAGGAAACGGTAGTGGATGTCCCCGGCCAGTTCCTCGAGCGCCGGCGCGTCCGACAGCGGAACGCCGCGGCGCAGCGCGAACAGCCCCACCGCCCGGTACATGGCCCCCGTTTCGATGTAGGGGCAGCCGAGGCGCTGTGCCAGCAGCCGCGCCACCGTGCTCTTGCCCGCCCCGGCGGGCCCGTCAATAGCTATAACCATCAGGCTACAGGCTACAGGCTACAGGCTGCAGGCCGCAAGGCGGTTCCTTCCTGCAGCCTGCAGCCTGCGGCCTAAATGCGGTGGAACGCCTTGAGAATCTCGCGCAACTCATACTTCAGCACCACGGGGCGTCCGTGCGGGCAGCTCATGGGCGCTTCGGTGCGGGCCAGCTCATCCAGCAGCCACTGCATTTTCGCGGTGTCCAGCGGCATGTTCACCTTGATCGCGGCGTGGCAGGCAATGGAGGCGGCCACGCGGCTGCGGGCGTCGGCCAGCGGGCGGACGTGCGTGGCGTCGATTCCATCCAGCAGCTCGTGCAGCATCTTCTCGATCTCCGCGGCGGCGATGCCGGCGGGCGCGGATTTGACGGCGATGGTGCGGCGCCCGAAGGGCTCGATCTCGAAGCCGTTGGCCTCCAGCTCCCCGCGGATGTCGTCCAGGGCGGCCTGCTGGGCGGGTGTAAGCTGGATGACCAGCGGCATCAGCAGGTGCTGGCCCTCGGCGCGGCCGGCGGAGCGCTGGCGCAAGGTCTTCTCGAACAGGATGCGCTCGTGGGCCACGTGCTGATCGATGATCCACAGGGCGTCGTCGCCGGCCGCGACGATGAAGCTTTCGCGAAGCTGCCCCAGCGGCCGCAACCCGGCCAAGTCGGGGCCGCCCGCCGGACCTTCGACTTCGGACCCGCCGCGGCGGGGACCTTGGACTTCCATGTCGATGGGCGTGGCCGCGCTGAACTCGAAGCGGCGGCTCTCCGGCTCGACGCGCGGCGGCCGCAAGACCAGCGGCGGGGCGCCCTCGGCGCCGGGCGCGGGCTCCGCCGCCGCCCCCGGCTTCCCGACTCCCTCGGGAAACACCGGCTGCGGCGCCAGCACCGGCGGCGCGCTTACCGGGAAGGTGGAAACCGGGCGCGATTCGGTCAGGCGACGCCGCAGCGCGTCGCGGATGAAATCATGCACGAAGGCCTGGTGACGGAAACGCACCTCGATTTTGGACGGATGCACGTTCACGTCCACCTCGTCGAAGGGGATCTCCAGGAACAGCAGCGCCAGCGGGAAGGTGGACGACGGAATCAGGTTGCGGTAGGCCTCGCTGATGGCGTGCAGCGCCAGGCGGTCGCGGATCAGCCGCCGGTTCACGAAGATGAAAATGGAATTGCGATTCGGCTTCTGGAATTGCGGCCGGGAGATGAAGCCGGAGAGGCGAAGCGTCTTGGCCGCCGGCCGGCGCTCGGCGTCGGAATCGGCGCCCGGGTGCTCGGGGGTGAACCCGGGGGGCGCGCCGCTGGTGGCCGACGGGATCAGCAGCTCGGTCTCGATCTGGCCCAGCTCCACGAGCTGTTCCAGCGTCTCGGGGCCGAAAATCTGGAACAGGCGCTCGCGGTGCGAGGCCACCGGCGTCACGCTGAGCAGATCGCCGGTGGCGGCGGTCAGCCGGACCTGCCGCTCGGGATGCGCCAGGGCGTAATGCGTGGCCAGCGAAGCGATGTGCGCCAGTTCGGTAGGCTCCGACCTCAGGAACTTGCGGCGCGCCGGAATGTTGTAGAACAGGTCGCGCACGCTGATGGCGGTGCCGGGCGGGAGGCCGGCCTCGCGCACCTCGGCCAGGCGGCCGCCATTGATCTCCAGGCGCGTGCCCGCGCCTTCCTCGGCCGCGCGGGTCTCCAGCGTGAGCCGCGAGACGGCGGCGATGGAAGGCAGGGCTTCGCCGCGGAAGCCCAGGGTGGAAACCGAGAGCAGGTCGTCGGCCGTACGCAGCTTGCTGGTGGCGTGGCGCTCGAAGGCCAGCAGGGCGTCGTCGCGTCCCATGCCGCAGCCGTCGTCGGTGACCCGGACCAGCTTCTTGCCGCCCGCTTCCACGTCGATGCGGATGGCCGAGGCGCCCGCGTCCAGCGCGTTCTCGACCAGTTCCTTGACCACCGACGCCGGGCGCTCCACGACCTCGCCCGCCGCGATCTTGTTGGCCACGTTGTCGGGGAGAATGCGGATCTTGCCCATCGCCGTGGGCGATTATTTCATACCGGCGCGGGAACCGCCAAGGAACAAAGACCGACGGGCCCCTTGTGCCGCCGGCCTCCCGCCGGCGGTGCGGTCCTGGCCGCACAAGGCTATTGCCCCGCCCGGCCGCCCATGGTAGATTCTTGAGACCTTCATCCCGTGCGGTAGTGTGACATCATGCCTGAGCTCCCGGAGTCTTTAGCACCGAAAAGCGCCAGAGCGGAACGGGACGAAACGGAGTACCGGACGATCTCCTACCGCTCGGTGGTGATCCTGGTCGTTCTGGTGGTGGCCGGCGTTGGCGTGGGCATCTCCGTGTTCCTCTACCCCGAGCAGATCAAGCGCGCCATCGCCAAGTTGCTGGAAAGCACCGGCGGCACCGCCGTCGCCCCGGCCCTCGAACAACGGCAGGCGCGCTTCGTCAATATCGACGGCACGGTCCGGGTGAAGAAGGCCAACGGCGTGCACTGGGTGGCCGCCTCCCCCAACCTGGCCCTGGAAAAGGGGGACGTGGTTCAAACCTCTTCCGACGGGCAGGCGCGCATCGCTTTCGCCGACGGCACCATCTATATGGTGCGGGCCGACACGCTGCTGGTGGTGGAGGAGAACTCCGGAGTGCCCAACTCCAAGGTCACCAATGTGTCGGTACAGGTGACGACGGGCGAAGTCGATCTCTCGACCACCAAGTTTGAGGGCGAGTCCAAGGTGGTGTTCGCCAATGCCGTGGCCCGCATCGCCCAGGACACCCGGGCCAGCGTCAGGAACGATCCCAAGAGCCAGACCAGCCAGTTCACCATGACCCAGGGCCATGCCGAGGTGCTGCGCGGCAGCGAGAAAGTCGAGCTCGGCTCCTACGAACAGGTGTCGTTCCAAGCAGATTCGAGCGCCATGGAGCGGCGGCGCGTCGTGGGGCCGCCGATGTTGCTGACGCCGGTCAACCAGGCGCCGGTGATCGCCGCGGAAACCGGCAGGACCGAGGTTACCTTCGTTTGGAGCCCGGTTCCCACGGCCAAGAACTACCGCCTGCGCCTTTCCACCTCGCCCATTTTCTCCACGCTGGTGTACGACAAAAAAGTGCCCTCGAGCACCGCAAAAGTCCCGGCCTTGACGGAGGGCGTCTATTACTGGGCGGTATCGTCGATCGGCGAAAACGGCAAAGAGAGCCAGACCAGCGACGCCAGCAAGTTCAGCCTCCTCCGGCAGAAGGACGAGATTCTGCTGGAGGTGCAGAACGTGATTCAGCACGGCAAAACGATCGAGATCGTGGGGCGGACCGAACCCGGCGCCCGCATCATGGTGAATGATCAGCCGGTGTTTGCGGTTCAGCCCGACGGGAGCTTCAAGCACTTCACCCCGCCGTTCACCACCAACGGCGCCAACATCATCACCGTGACGGCGCAGAACGCGAAAGGGCAGATCGCCACGCGCCGCAAAACGGTGTACATTCAATAGTACGGGCTTGGCAGGGGCGGCGCCCCGGCGGCCAGGGGCAGGGGCCGCGGGCCGCCCGCGGGATGGGTATGGGATGGCCGCCGCGACAGGATAGGGAGTAATTCGCGCGATGAACCTGCGTTCGCTATTCAGTCTGTTTTCATCGGACCTGGCCATTGACCTGGGCACAGCCAACACCCTGATCTATGCCAAGGGCAAGGGCATCGTGGTCAACGAGCCCTCCATTGTCGCCATCAACAAGAACACCGGGGAGGTGGAAGCGGTGGGCAAGGAGGCCAAGGAGATGCTGGGCCGCACCCCGGGCAACATCGTGGCCATCCGGCCGCTGAAGGATGGAGTCATCGCCGACTTCAAAGTCACCGAGAAGATGCTGAATTACTTCATCCGGAAGGCGCACAACCGCAAGATGCTGGTGCATCCGCGGATCGTGATAGGGGTGCCCAGCGAGATCACCCAGGTGGAGAAGCGCGCGGTGACGGAGTCGGCCTACCAGGCCAAGGCCTGCGAGGTGCACCTGGTGGAGCAGGCCTTGGTGGCGGCCATCGGGGCGGGCATGCCCATTACCGAGCCCTGCGGCAACATGATCGTGGACATCGGCGGGGGCACCACCGACATCGCCGTGATTTCCCTGTCCGGCATCGTCTACAGCCGCTCGGTGCGTGTGGCCGGCAACGAGATGGACGAGGCCATCATGCACTACCTGAAACGCAAATATAACCTGCTGATCGGCGAGCGCACCGCCGAGCAGATCAAGATCGAAGTCGGCTCCGCCTACCCGCTGGAGAAGCCGCTGACCATGGAGATCAAGGGCCGCAACCTGATCGAGGGCGTGCCCAAGACCCTGACCATCGACGACAGCGAGATTCGCGAGGCGCTGTCGGAGTGCGTCTCCACCATCATGAACGCCATCCGGGTGGCGCTGGAGCGCACCCCGCCCGAGCTGTCGGCCGATATCAGCGACCGCGGCATCGTGCTGACCGGCGGCGGCGCCCTGCTGAAGAACCTGGACAAGCGCATCCGCGAGGAGACCGGCCTGCCGGTCTCGATCGCCGACGATCCGCTGGCCTCCGTGGTCCTGGGCACCGGCAAAATGCTGAGCGATTTCAAACTGCTGCGCAAGATCTCGATCGAGTAGAAGACAGGCTACAGGTTGCAGGCTGCAGGCCACAGGAAGTGCGACTGGAACCTGCAGCCTGTAGCCTGTGGCCTGTAGCCTCTCATGGACACGCTGTTCAGCCGCTATCGCAACGCCGTGGTGCTGGTGGCGGCCCTGTTCCTGCAACTGGTCCTGCTGGCCTTCCAGATCAAGCGCGACAAGGATGTTCCGCTGCTCCGCATCTGGGCCGTCGGTGCCATCACGCCCCTGGAAAAGCTGGTGAGCAGCGGCGTCCGCGGCGTCTACGGGGTGTGGCACGACTATGCCGACCTGCGCCAGGCGCGGCAGGAAAGCCAGGGGCTCTTGGAAGAGGTCAGCCGGCTCAAGCTGGAGCGGCACCGGTTGCTGGAAGAGGCGGCCGAAGCGCGCCGGCTGCGCGCCCTGGTGCAGTTCCGCGACCTGACGCCCTCGGTCACCGTGGCCGCCCGCGTCATCGGATCCAGCGCCTCGGAAACGTCCCGCGTGCTGTTTCTCGACAAGGGCAGCGAGTCCGGCATCCGGCCGAACATGGCGGTGATTACCCCGGATGGCATCGTCGGCAAGGTCCACCGTGTCTTCCGCGGCACGGCGCAGGTGCTGGTGATCACCGACCCGGACAGCGGCCTGGGCGCGGAGTTGGGCGCGCTGCTGCAGTCTTCCCGCGTGCATGGCGCATTGCGCGGCTATGGCGGCTTCTTCTGCCAGCTCCGCTACATCGCCAACGACGAAAAAGTGGAACCCGGCGATCTGGTAGTTACTTCCGGCGAGGACCGCATCTATCCCAGGGGTCTGCCCATCGGCGTCGTCACCTCCGCCAAGAACGGGCCGGTGTTCAAGGAAATCATGGTGCAGCCGTTGGCCCGGCTCAACCGGCTGGAGGAAGTGCTGGTGGTAACGCGCGGCGCGGACCAGGAGATTCCGGCCAGGCCCGAGCCTGCGCCGGCGGTTGCCGAAACCACGCCGGCTGAACCCCCGCGGGCGCCCCCCGCTTCCGCTGCGCCGGGGACCGGCGCAAAGCCGGCAGCCGACGCTGCGGCCAAGCCCAAGGCGGTTCCTGGACTGGCGGGCTCCCGCACCAAGCCCGAAACCGACGCCGATCGGCTACAGGATGCGTATCGGGCCGTGCAGGCCCAGAAGAGCGAGGCGCAGCGGGCGCTGGGCGGGTTGATGCTGCCGGCGACGGGCGGCGGAGTCACGGACATGGCACGCCAGCCGCCTGCGACCGCGGCCGCGCCCGCGGCCCGCAAGCCGCCGGCGACCAGTGCCGCCCCCGGGAGCGCGGGCGTGCCGCCCGCTCAGGGGCCGCCCGCCGGCAGTAATGTAGGGGCGCCGCTCGCTGCGCCCCGCAAACCTCCTCCAACCACCGGGGGTACAGCAAGCAGCGCCCCTGCCGTCCAGCCGCCATCGCCGCCGCGCAAGGCGCCTCCGACATCGGCAGCTCCGGCAGGGAACGCCGGCCCAGGCCAACCGCAATCCGCACCGCGCAAGGCGCAACCGAAACCGCCGCCGTCCACCACCGGCCAGTCCCCTGAAGGAGCGAAACCCCAACAGCCGACGCAACAGAAGCCGCCAGAACAGCCGCCATCGGATTCACCGTCTCCGTTGGCTTGGCTGTCTCCGCACTCCGCATTCCGCATTCCGCACTTCTTCGGACGCCAGGAGGACCGCTGACGTGAAAGTCGCTGTCCGGATGCGGTCCAATTTGCGGGTTGAGGTGCACCGCTTCAATCCGCTGCTGGCCATCTTCGCTTCCCTGTTCGCCATCCTGATTCAGGGCTACCTGCCGATGTGGTTCCCGACAACAGCGGCGCTGGACCTGCCGCTGCTGGTGACCCTGTACTTTGCGCTGAGCCGGCGCAGCCAGATCGCCGGTCTGCTGATCGGCGCGGTGATCGGCCTGGCCCAGGACAGCCTGAGTCACGGGCCCATCGGCATGTTCGGCATGACCAAGACCATCGTGGGATATGCGGCCTCATCGCTGGGCGTTCGCATCGACACCGAGCACCCGGGCGTGCGCCTGCTGGCCGTCTTCGGTTTTTACTACATGCACCTGGTGGTCTTCCTCGGGCTGCAGCGCGTGCTGCTGGAGAAGGCCATGCTGATGCCCGGCCCGCGCAGCCTGGCGGTGGCCATGGTGCATGCCATCCTGGCCGTCGTGCTGTTCCAGTTCCTCGACCGCTTCCGCAAAGACTACTGACCGCGCCCTAACTCACCACAAAGGCGCCTGGACACAAAGCTTCGTGCCCTTTTCTTTGCGACGTTGTGGCTTCGTGCCTTTGTGTTGAAGCGCTGGCGGCCGGGCTATTCTGTCTCTCTGTGGCTGATCCCCCTCCAGGACTCCCGATAGCAGCGTGATAGAATTTCTTCATGTCCGTTGCGGTGCGCTGTGCAGGGCTCCACAAGCGCTACGACAACAAGGTGGACGCGGTTCGCGGCCTGGATCTGGAGGTCGAACAGGGCGAGTGTTTCGGCCTGCTGGGGCCCAACGGCGCCGGGAAAACCACCACCATCGAGATCATCGAGGGCTTGCTGTCCGCCACGGCGGGCGAGGTCGAGGTCTTCGGCAAGCGCTGGGGCCGCGACGACGACGAGCTGCGCGAGTTGCTCGGCATCTGCCTGCAGGAAACCCGGCTGTCCGAAAAACTCAAGGTACGGGAAACGCTGGAGCTGTTCGCCAGTTTTTACCGCCGCCCCGCCGACCCGGCCCGCGTCATGCGGGAGGTGGAGCTGACCGAGAAGGCCGAAGCCTGGGTGGGCAAGCTGTCGGGCGGGCAAAGGCAGCGGCTGGCGGTGGCCTGCTCGCTGGTGGGCGACCCGCGCCTGCTCTTCCTGGACGAGCCCACCACGGGGCTGGACCCCCAGTCGCGCCGCCAGCTCTGGGACATCGTTCGCAAGTTCAAGCGCCAGGGCGGGACCGTGCTGCTCACCACCCATTACATGGACGAGGCCGAGCGGCTCTGCGACCGCGTGGCCATCATCGACCACGGCAGGATCATCGCGCTGGGCACGCCGCGGGAACTGATCCACTCCTTGGGCGCCGAACACATCGTGGAATTCACGCTGGCCGACCCGGCTGCCTTTCCCGACCTGGGGGGCGACGGCCTGGCTGCCGTCCCCACGGTGCTCTCGGTGCGCCAGGAAGACGGCCTGTACGCGCTCACCGTCGGCGAGCCGCACCGCGCGCTCCCGGCCCTGTTCGACTGGCTGGAAGGGCGCGGCATCGAGCTGGCCCGCTTGAGCACCCGCCATGCCAGCCTCGAAGACGTGTTCGTGAAGCTGACCGGAAGGCACCTGCGGGATGAATAGGCTGTGGGCTGTAGGCTGTAGGCTGTGGGGGATGCGCTATACGCGTCAGTGCCTTTCCCACAGCCCACGGCCTACAGCCTACAGCCGGTGTAAGCATGATTAACTGGCGCGCCTATTCGCAATTACTGCTGGCCCGCAGCCGTGAGCTGTCGCGCGAGCCCGAGGTCGTGTTCTGGGTGTTCTTCTTTCCCGTGCTGCTGGCGGTGGCCCTGGGCATTGCCTTCCGCAACAAGCCGCCGGACAAGGTAGATGTGGCGGTGGTCGAGCACCCCAACGCCGCGCGGGTGGTCAGGGCCCTGAACGCCGCCCCGCCGCTGGCCGCCGAGGTGATCGGCACGGAAGACGCGGCCCGGCAGTTCCGGCTGGGGAAGGTGGCCCTGGTCGTCTACCCCGGGCAGGTTTACAGCTACCGCTACGACCCCAACCGCCCCGACAGCATGCTGGCGCTGTCGCTGGCCGACGCCGCGCTGCAAAAAGCGGCGGGGCGCGCCGATCCCATCCGCATCCACGAGCAGGCGGTGACCGAGCCGGGCGCACGGTACATCGATTTCCTGATCCCCGGCCTGCTGGGCCTGAACCTGATGAGCGGCGGCATGTGGGGCATGGGATTCGCGCTGGTGGACATGCGCGTCAAGAAGCTGCTCAAGCGCCTGGTGGCCACCCCCATGCGCCGCAGCGATTTCCTGCTGGCCCTGGTCTCCAGCCGGCTGATCCTGATGCTGGTGGAGGTAATCCTGCTGCTGCTGGTCGGCCGCCTGATCTTCAAAATGGTGATTCAGGGCAGCCTGGGCAGCATCATCGTGGTGAGCGCGGCGGGCTCGCTTTCCTTCGCCGGCATCGGCCTGCTGTGCGCCAGCCGCGCCCAGAAGATCGAGACCATCTCCGGCCTGATGAACCTGGTGATGCTGCCGATGTTCGTCTTGTCCGGCATCTTTTTTTCGGCCGACCGCTTCCCGGCCGCCATGCAGCCCTTCATCCGCATCCTGCCGCTGACCGCCTTGAACGACGCCTTGCGCTCGGTGATCCTGGAAGGCGCCAGCCTGGAAGCCCAGGCGCTGCGCTTGCTGATATTGACCACCTGGGGGGCGGTTTCGTTCTTGTTGGCCCTGCGCCTGTTCCGGTGGGTGAATTGAAGAGGGAATTCAGTGGACAAGCCAGGTTGCGTTCCCTTGTACACAACCGACTACTTTCCCTATAAGATGTATTCAGGAGAAGAGAGTGGGTGAATCTTCGGTTCTCAGCTTGCGCCTGGATCCCGGGCTGAAGCGGCAACTGGACAAGCTGGCACAGGCGACGCGCCGCAGCCGCTCGTACCTGGCGGCCGAGGCCATTCGTGAATATGTCGCCTTGAATGCCTGGCAGGTGGAGGAGATTAAGAGAGCCGTCGCTGAGGCGGACCGCGGCGAGTTCGCCAGCGAGCGGGAAGTCCGGCGCACGATGAAGAAATGGGTGGGCAGTGCAAGTTAGATGGCTGCGACGGGCGCTCGCCAACCTGGACAGCGAGGCCGAGTACATCGCCCGTCACAACCCGCAAGCGGCTGCAAGGATAGTCATGGCCATACAAGAAGCGGTCGCGCGGCTGGCCGAATATCCCGCGATGGGCCGGTCGGGCCGCGTTCCCGGCACACGCGAACTGGTCGTACTGGGCACACCCTACATCATTCCTTATCGTGTGTGGGGCGACCGCGTCGAGCTCCTGCGCGTCTTTCACGCGGCTCGCAAGTGGCCGCCCAAGCTCTGAGAGGAGGGTCCGCCATGCTCACGGCGATCCGAAAAAGCTATGACGGCTTCAACGCCACTTCCAGGCCGAGGATGGGGTTTGACCCGCCACCCGATCTCAATCCGTCAATGCCCGCAGGTTTCCTATGAAACGGCGTGAATTTGTGGCCAGCATCGCGACCGCGGCGGGACTCGGTCGGAAAGCAGCAGACGCCATGCAACAGACAAAGCCCGGCGGGTCGATCACCGATGTCGAGGGCATCAAGGTCGGCCACTTTACCGAAACCCGGCGTCCGACCGGCTGCACCGTGGTGCTGACCGAGGAAGGCGCGGTGGCCGGGGTCGATGTGCGTGGCGGAGCGCCCGGCACACGGGAAACCGACCTGCTCAGCCCCGTCAACACCGTCTCGCAGGTCAACGCTATCCTGCTGTCCGGCGGCAGCGCCTTCGGACTGGCGGCGGCCGATGGCGTCATGCGCTACCTGGAAGAGAAAGGCTTCGGCTACCAGGCGGGGAGCGTTCGCGTGCCGATTGTGCCGGCGGCCATTCTGTTCGACTTGCAGATCGGCGACAGCGCCATCCGGCCCACGGCGGAATCCGGCTACAAGGCCTGCCAGGCGGCGCGCGGCGGCCCAGACGCCCGCATCGCGCAGGGCAGCGTCGGCGCCGGCGCCGGCGCCACTGTGGGCAAGCTGCGGGGCCGCGAGCGCGCCATGAAAGGCGGCATCGGCATGGCGTCGTTCCGCCTGCCCGACGGGCTGGTGGTGGCCGCGCTGGTGGCTGTCAACGCCGTGGGCGACGTCTGGGACCCGGCCACCGGCGTGATTCTGGCCGGCGCCCGCACTTCCGATGGCAAGAAGCCGGCCGACATCATGCGGATCATCCGCGAAGGCCGCTTGCCGCCGCTCGCGGCCGGCGACCGCCGCGGAAACTCGACGATTGGCGTGGTGGCCACCAACGCGGCGTTGAACAAGACCGAGGCCACCAAGGTGGCGCAAATGGCGCACGACGGACTGGCCCGCTCCATCCGGCCCGTGCATACCCCATCCGATGGCGACACGCTGTTTGCCGTGGCCACCGGGCGGTGGAAGTCCGAGGCGGGCCGCACGCAGCTTGGCGCGCCGCTCGTTCTTACGGTGATCGGGGCGCTGGCCGCCGAGGCCACGGCGGCAGCCGTGATCTCGGCCGTTTTGCACGCCACCGGCATCCCCGGCTATCCCGCCTG
>JAPKYU010000157.1 GCA_026394175.1 Acidobacteriota bacterium
AAACCGCGCGCCGCTCGGACTTCTCCCACCAGTCGAGCTGGTGGCCGAGCGGCTCGCCACTGATGGTGAGCGCGGCTTCGTCCAACAGGCGCAGGCGCCGCAAGTGCAGCATCACTTCGGGCGCGCCGCCGGCCAGGAACACGCGAATCGTGGGGTGGTTCTGCGGGCCGTTGGGAAGCGCGTCCACCAGCCGCGGAACAGAGCGGTTTACCTGGATCCAGTCTTTGATCGCCGGCCGTTTCAGCCCGGCGGCGTGGGCGATGGCCGGCAGGTGCAGCAGCAGGTTGGTGGAGCCGCCAAACGCCGCGTAAACCACCATGGCGTTGCGCACGGCGCTGTCGGTGAGTATGTCGCGGGTGGTGTGGCCGCGCGCTTCCATCGCTGCCAGCGCCCGCGCCGACCGCCGGCCCATGTCGAGCCAGATGGCTTGCCCGGAGGGCGCCAGCGCCGAGTGCGGCAAAGCCAGGCCAAGAGCTTCGGCGACAACCTGCGCGGTGGCCGCGGTGCCGAGAAACTGGCAGCCGCCGCCCGGCGTGCCGCAGGCGCGGCAGGCCAGCTCCGCCGCGCGCTCCAGGCTCACTTTGCCGTGGGCGAAGCGTGCGCCGATAGATTGGATGACGGCCGCATCTTCGCCGTCGATGGGCGGCAGCGTGACGCCGCCCGGTACGATAACGCAGGGCAGGTCGCGCAGCCCGGCCAGCGCCATCATCATGGCCGGCAGGCCCTTGTCGCAGGTGGCGATGCCCAGCACGCCGCGGCGCGTGGGCAGCGAACGGGCCAGGCGGCGTAGCACGATGGCCGCGTCGTTGCGATACGGCAGGCTGTCCATCATGCCCGGCGTGCCCTGTGTGCGGCCGTCGCAGGGATCGCTGCAATAGCCGGCGAAGGGGATGAAGCCGCGGCTCTTGAACTCCTCGGCCGCCGCCTCCACCAGCAACCCGACCTCCCAGTGCCCGGTGTGGTAGCCGAGGGCGATAGGCGAGCCGTCGGGCGCGCGCAGGCCGCCCTGGGTGCTCAGGATCAGGAATTCCTTGCGGGCCAGCTCACCCGGCGCCCAGCCCATGCCGGCGTCCTGGGTGAGGCCGAACAGGTCGCCGCTGGGCCGCGCCAGCAGCATCTCGGCGGTCAGCGGCAGCCTGCCCTGCGCCCCCGTCGCGCGGGTCTGCACATCGTAGAGTCCTGGTTGGGGCTCGGCGAACAATTCCGTCAGCAGGGACATTCACCTCATGGTGCCTTTCGTTGTCGGCTGCTGCAAGGGGTTAATGTCGCGTCGCTGGACTTTACCCATTCGGCCGGATGCCGGGGCGCAGCAAGCACCGCCCCTACATCGGGCGGCGGGGGAAACGGTCGGGGTTGTTCGTGAACAGGGCATCGACGCCCAGCTTGTAGAGGTAGAAGGCGGCTTCCTGGGCCACATCGGGGAAGCCGCCGGGGTCGGCGGAGTTCAGCGTGTACACCGTGACGGAGAGGCCGGCGTCATGCGCCCACTGCACGATCTCCGGATTGGCCCGGACGATGGTCTTTTCCGGACCGATCCCCACGGCGAATTCCTTGACGCGCTCGATGGCCTGGCGCGACAGCCATTTCTGCTTGTCGCGCTCACCGAACAGGAACAGGCGCGGCAGGCGGCAGCCCATCTCGCCCATCTTGCGCAGACTGGCCTCGCTGAAGGACTGGATGATGACCGGCGTTTTCGGCTCGGCGCCCGGCTTATCCAACCCGTTCTTGCGGAGCTGATCGAGCACCAACTTCTCCATGTCGAAGCCGCGGCTGCCGTACACCTCCGGCGCTTTCGTCTCCGGGTACAGGCCGGCCTTGCCCCGGATTTCGTCGATGGCTTCCTGCCAGGTGGGGATCCGTGTGCCCGCGAACTTCGCGTCCATCCAGGAGCCGGCGTCGAGGCGCTTGATCTCGGCCAGCGTGAAATCGGAGACGTACCAATGGCGCGCCGCTTTCCCGCCGCGCTCCTCGGTCCGGTATCGGTCGGGGAAGACGCGCTGGACGTCGGTGGTGCGCTCCAGGGTCAAGTCGTGCAGGCAGACCAGGATGCCGTCCTTGGTGATCTGCAGGTCCTGCTCGACGTAGTCGGCGCCCTGCTCCATGGCCAGCCGGTAGGCCGGCAGCGTGTTCTCGGGGGCGTAGGCAGAAGCGCCGCGGTGGGCGATCAGCGTCTTGCCGTGATACTGCGCGAACCCGGCCAGCGCCAGTACGAACAGGCAGAAAAGTGAGCCTCTCATATACCTCTCCTTTAGCCGCAGATCACGCAGATTGCACAGATTTGATCTGTGGAATCGGCGCAATCTGCGGCTAAGGTCTCCCTCAGAAATCCAGCCGGAAGCCGAGCTGGATGCGCCGCATCTCGTGGCGGCTGATGATGTCGCGGAATGTGGCCACCGGTGTGGCGCCGGTGCCGTAGGTGCGGTTGATGGACGCCGTAGTCGAGTCGGGGACCGGCGTATTGAAGACGTTGGCCGCCTCGGCCATGAATTGCGCCCTCAGCCCTTCGCGAAGCCGGAAGAGGCGGCTGTAGCGCGCGTCGGTCTGCGTCGAGGCCGGGCCTTTGCCGGTGTTGCGCCCGAAGAAGTACGGCCGGTCGTTATTCCGCGAGTCTCTGTTCAGGTCGGTGCCGGAGAGCACGTTGAAGGTGGTGCCGCTGCGGACGAAAAAGAACAGCGCGAGCTGGTTGTTATTGAGGATCTTGTTGTTGCTGCGCGGCCGCAGCACCGCGCTGCCGTTCAGCACGTGCCGCACGTCGGCCAGCGAGTTGCCATACTCGGCCCGGCGGTTGAAGCTGTCCTGCGGGTACTCGCTGCCCGCCGCGATGCCGGCTTCCGGGCAGTTGTCCAGCCCGTGCGACCAGGTGTAGGCCAGGTTGAACTGGTAGTGCTTGCGGAAGCGCTTGTTGAGGTTGACGCCCAAGCCGTTATAGTTCGAGTTGCCGCCCGACGTGAGCATGCTGATGTTGTTGTAGGTGGGGTCGATGCGCGCCCCGGAGGTATACAGGGCCCGCCCGTCGAGCAGCTTGCCGGTGGCGGGCGCCAGGTTGATGTTCTGGGCTCCCGGGATCTTGGTTCCCTTCGTAAAGGCATAGGTCAGGGTGAGCGCCAGGTCGCGCACTACTTCGCGCTGCACGGCAAGCGTGGCCTGCTGCACGTACATCCAGACCAGCGTCGGGTCGATCACGGCGAGCGACGATTTCACCGTGGCCAGGCCGGCGAGCGACGCCGGGTAGTTGGGGTACACGGGAGCCCCGGCCGAGGTGCCCGCGATCTGGATGGAAAGCTGGCGTTGCCCGTTGGTGGTGAGCGCGTCGCGGAAGTAGTTGCCCTGCGGCCCGTCGTAATACAAGCCCCACCCGCCGCGAATCGCGGTTTTCGTCGAGCCGCGGGGCGTCCAGGCGAAGCCGAAGCGCGGCGCCACGTTGTTGCGGTCCACCGGGAATTGCCGCGACAGTGCGTACGGCGCAGTCTTGTCCACTTCGGGGGGGTTGCCCGACTCCCAGCGCACGCCGTAATTCAGCGTCAGGTTGCGCGTCGCCCGCCACTGGTCCTGCAAGTATGCGCCGTAATAGAGCGGAGCGTAGCGCAGCACCCGCTCGCCAAAATTAATGACGAGCTGTGTGTAAGTGTAGGGCCGGTTGGTGGCCGGATCGATCAGCCCCTGCCGCGTCCGCAGGTACTGGTCGAGCGCAGTCACCGCGGGGCGCGAACCCGAGGCCGTCAACCCGCCGAAGCTGAAGGAGGCCTGCAACTGGTCCTCGTAGGTCATCGGCGAGAACACCACGTTGAAGCCGGTCTTGACCTGGTGCTTGGAAACCTGCCGGGTCAGGTTGTCGCTCCATTCCGCGATTTTTTCCCGGTTGGCGGTGAGCCCCGTGGGATAGCCAAACTCGGCGACACCGCTCACGGCCGTGTCCGGGAGCGTATTAGGGCCGGGCGGCACCACGGGGTAGCGGCGCGTGAAGCGGTCCGAGACCTGGCTGCGGAACTCGTTCACCGTGTTTGCGGAAATCGTCCAAGTCCAGGAGCCGGCTAGTGCGGCCTCGTTGAAAATCGCCCCATTCGAGGAACTGAGTACCACCAGGCTGCCGGGGTCGCGCGCCGCGAAAAATTCCCGGAACGTGTTCAGGCGCACTGAAAAGGCGTGCGTCTGGCGCGGACGCCAATCGAACTTGGTCAGCCACAACTGGGGGTTGAAGCGCGAGGGAAGCACGTCCACCTCGGCGCCCGTGAACCCCAGCGCCGCCGCGTTGGCCTTGGCGGCTGGGGTGGTGAAGCCCAGCGATCTGGGGAAAGCGCGGCGGCTGGCCTCGTAGCTGGCGAAGAAGAATAGCTTGTCGCGCTTGATGGGCCCGCCCACCGCCCCGATCCAGACGTTCCCCACGGGGTGAATTCCCGGCAGTGCGCCGAACGGCCGGGCGTTAAAGGCCTTGCGCGAGGTCAGGTAGGAGGCCTGGCCGCGAAACTTGTTGGTGCCGGAGCGGATGATGTTGTTCACCACGCCGCCGGCCGTGCGCCCGCTCTCGGCCGTCGCCCCCAGGCTGGCGATCTGCGTCTCCTGCAGCGCCGCGGTGGAGAAGATGATCACCCGGAAGGCCTTCTGCTGCGCGGTGCTGTTCTGGAAGCCGTCCACCTGAAAGTTCACACGCTGCGCCAGTCCGCCGAAATTCAGCCGCGGCGCTTCATACTCACGCGGGCGGTTGCCGTCCACGAAGGGCTGCAGGAACGCGAAGTTCAGCTCGCTGCGCGACAGGTTCGGCAGATTGTCGATGTCCATGGCGTTCTCCGCGCGGCTGGTGGAGACCTGGGCTGCTTCCACCACCGCCGCGTCGGCCGAGACGGTGATCTCCTGCTGGGCGGTTGGCAAAGCCAGCCGGGCGTTGATCGTCAGGATCTGGCCGGTCGACAGGTTGATCCCCGTCTGGCGATAGGTGGAAAAGCCTTGCGCCTGGACGGAGATCTCGTAGGGGCCGATCTGCAGCAGAGTGGCGCGGTAGAAGCCCGCCGCATCGGTCTTCAGCTCGCGGAGCTGGTTGGTGTCCGCGTTGCGAATGCGCACGGCGGCGCCGGCCACGCTGGCGCCGGCCGGGTCGGTCACGAGGCCTTCGATCTGCCCGGTGTTGGCTTGCGTCTGTGCCGGCAGCAGAGGCGCGCAGCACAGGATTGCTAGGATCACGAGCGCAACGTATCGCATGGTCAATTCTCCTTGAGTGGAGTAATCTCCTCCACTGCGGCTGTAGCGGCCACCCCGCTTGGCGGGGTCGCCATTTCGATCACTTGCCGGCGCAGGTGGCGGTCCCGCCAAGCGGGACCGCCGCTACAGTAGCACTTCCCGGGAAAGCTGAGTTCGCTCTACCAGCTCGCGGTAGCTGCGCATTTCAGCCGCTTTGCGCGCCGCTGTCCACATCAATTCTTCCGCCATTACATTGGCGACGGCCTCCGCCACGCCCAGTCCTTGATCGGGGCGGAAGCCGACCAGCGAGCGCCGCAGCAGGAAGTCCGCAAGGCGCACGCACTGCTCCTCTCGAACGGCAAAGGCGACCTGTGCGGCGATGTCGGGGCAGTCCGCGGCCAGCGGCGCCGCCCATTCTTCCGCCAACCGGGCGATGGCCAACACCTCGGCCGCCCGGCCGCCGTAAACAGAACTCAAATGCTCAATAACGCCCGCTTCAGGCGGGATTTCGGATTTCGGATTTCGGATTGCGGATTTCAAGCAGGCCCCGTTGGCAATCCGCAATCCGCAATCCGCAATCCGCAATTCACCGGCGCCCGGCAGCGGCGCTTCGGCAGTGGTGCAGCGGGCTTTCACCCCCAGGCTCCGGCAGACCACATCGGTGACCTCCTCGGCAATCGCCCGATAGCCCGTGATCTTGCCGCCCAGCACGGAAATCAGCCCTGGCGGGCCCTGCCGGATGCGATGGGCGCGCGACAGCGATGATTCCGTCCCGCTGGCCGTAACCAGCGCCCGCACCCCGGCGTTGCTCCAGTAGACGGGCTGAGAAGCGATGGCCGGGAAAAACTCGCGAGCCGAGGCAACCAGGTAGTCCACGTCCTCGTCGTCGGCGCGGGCCATCGAGGGGTCCTCGGCAAAATCGGTGTCGGTGGTGCCGATCCAACTATAGCCCAGCCACGGAATCACGAAGAAAAGGCGGCGGTCGAGGCCGGAAAACAAGACCACGGCCTGGGCGCTGACCGGGGCCGCGGCGATGTGGATGCCCTTAGTAGTGCGAATCAGCGGCCGCGGGTGAGGGGCCAGGCGCGCGGCCACGCGGTCGAACCAGGGACCCGAGGCATTGACCACCACACGTCCGCGGACTTCCACCTCGCCGCCTTCCAGCAGATCCCGGACGCGCACGCCGGCGACACGGTCTCCCTCGCGCACGGCCCCCACGACCTCCGCGTAGTTGACGGCCGCCGCCTGGCGCCGGCGGGCATCGATCACGTTCTCCAGGCACAGCCGTTCCGGGGAATTGACCTGCGCGTCGAAATAAGCAGCCGCTCCCTGCAACCCGCGGGTACGCAATTGCGGCTCGGCCTGCCGTGCCTCGGTGGCGGTCAGAAAACGATGAGGCGGCAGACTTTTGTCGAAGCTCAGCGCGTCGTACAGCAGCATGCCCGCCCGCAGCTTGGTGCGGTAGAACAGACTACGGTCGTAAAACGGCACCAGGAATTCGAGCGGGCGAACCAAGTGCGGGGCGATGCGCAGCAGCGTCTCCCGCTCGCGCAGGTCCATGCGCACCAGCGGGAGATCGAGCATTTCCAGGTAGCGCAGGCCGCCGTGGATGAGGCGGGTGGAGCCGGCGGTGGTGCCGCTGCCGTAATCGCCCTTCTCCAACAGCGCCACGCGGAGGCCGCGGAGCGCGGCGTCACGCGCGATCCCGGCGCCGATGATGCCCCCGCCGATGATGAGCAGGTCGAAGAGGCCGTCGAGGGAGCGGAAGCGATCCATGCGCTCAACCTGTCTAGACAGGAACATTATTTTGAAGATGCGGCGCTCCTGTCAAGAGAAATCGGCTGTGGGCTGTAGGCTGTAAGCCCTGCGGCCGAGGGCACGCGGGGCACGCCGGGAGGCTCGGGCGTGCCCACAGCCCATAGCCTGCAGCCCACAGCCCACAGCCTAAAGAGTTGACTCGCTGTCTAGACAGCAATATAGTGGCAGGCCATGGCCGCCCTCACCCGCCTGTTGCGCGCCGCGCCGCACATCGCGCCGCTGCCGGAAGCCGAAGCGCGCCGCCTGTACCCGCGGTTGCGCTGGCAGATCCTGGAATCCACCTTCATTGGCTATGCCACCTTCTACTTGGTGCGCAACAATCTTCCGGTGGTTTCCAAGGAGATGGGGCAGGCGCTGGGCTACAGCAAGGGCCAGATCGGCGACTTGCTGGCGCTGACGGCGATTGCTTACGGAGTGGGCAAGTTCGCGATGGGCGCCTGGTCGGACCGCAGCAACCCGCGCTACTTCATGCCCGCCGGCCTGCTGCTGACCGCGCTGTGCAATTTCCTGTTCGGGGCCTCCGGCACCTACGCCGTGCACCTGTTTCTGTGGACGCTGAACGGCTTCGTCCAGGGCATGGGCTGGGGGCCGTGCGGCCGCTCGCTCGGGCACTGGTACAGCGTGCGGGAGCGGGGCACGGTGTTCGCCTTCTGGAACGTCGCGCACAACGTGGGCGGCGGGCTCACCGGCATCATCGTGGCCTACAGCACGGCCTGGATGGGCTGGCGCCACGCCTTCTTCGTTCCCGGAATCCTGGCGGTGCTGTGCGCGTTGTACCTGCTGTGGCGGCTGCGCGACACGCCGCAGTCGATGGGCCTGCCGCCGGTCGAGGAATACAAGAACGACTACCTGCCGGGCGGCGTGCGCGATCACGAGCGGGAGCTGGGGACCCGCGACCTGCTGTTCAACTACATCCTGAACAACAAATACCTGTGGGTGTTCGCGGCCGCCAATTTCTTCGTGTACATTGCGCGCTACGCCATGTTGGACTGGGGGCCCACCTACCTGAAGGAAGTGAAGCACGCCACCCTGCAGGGCGGCGGCTTCAGCACCGCCATCTTCGAGTTCGCCGGCATCTTCAGCACCATCCTGATGGGCTGGCTGTCGGACAAGGCGGGCGGGCGCCGGGGCATGGTCAGCCTGCTGTGCATGGTGCCGGTGTTCGGCGCCTTCGCCGGCATCCTCAACACGCCGCCCGGCATGCTGTGGCTGGACCTGCTCCTGTTCGGCATCGTGGGCTTCTTCGTTTATCCTCCGGTGATGCTGCTGGGGGTTACCGGGCTGGATTTCAGCTCCAAGAAGGCGGTGGGAGCTGCGGCCGGCTTCATCGGTTTGTTCGGCTACCTGGGCCGCACCGTTCAGGGGAAGGGCCTGGGCTGGTTGGCCGAGCACTACGGATGGGATGCCGCGCTGTATGCCACGCTGGCCGCCGCCTTTCTGGCCATCCTGCTGCTTGCGGTAACATGGAGGCTTACACCGCGTCCGCGCGCCGCCGTCAGGCAGGCGATCGAGGCCGGGCCCTGAATCGAACCGGGTGTAGCGGCGACCTTCAGGTCGCCACGCTTGCCGGTTCGCGATGCGCCAGAGATGGCGACCCCGCCAAGCGGGGTCGCCGCTACATCCCGATGCCCAAGACCGCCGCGCTTTACTTGAGAATCGCCGAATCGATCCGGCACGACGTCGTTTCCCGGAGGCTGCCACCGCACACCCGCCTGCCGTCGGAACCGCAACTGGTGCGGCGGTACCGGGCGGCGCGCGAGACGGTGCGGCGCGCGCTGGCCAGGCTCCAGGAGGAAGGCCTCATCTACTCCCGGCAGGCGGTGGGCAGCTTCGTGGCCGAACCGCGCATCGAGCAGGACCTGGACCAGTTGTTCAGCTTCACCGAGTTCATGGTGTACCGCGGGTTGAAGCCCGGCTCCCGCATCCTGACCGCCGAGACGCGCCGCATTGAGGAATCGGACTCGCCCATCCTGCACTACCTGCGCCTCCGGCCGGGGGCCCGGACCATTTACCTGAAGCGCCTGCGAACGGGCAGCGGCGAGCCGCTGGTCATCGCCAATACCTGGCTGCCCGCATCGCAGTTTCCCGAGTTCCTCAAGCACGATCTGCATCGGCACTCGGTCTACGAGATCATGGGGAAGATGGGCCACCACCCGACCGACGCCATCCAGACTATCGAGGCGGTCACGCTGGGGCCCGAAGAGGCCGGCTTGTTCACGGTGCGCCCGGGCGCGCCGGCGCTGCTGATCCGGCGCGTGGGATACGCGATGGGGTTGCCGGTGGAGTACGCGGTCGATTACTACCGCGGCGACCGCACCAAGTTCCGCGTCCGCCTGGGCGTGCTCGAGCAACGCCTCAGCCAGCGCCTCCGCCAGGAAGACATCGTGCTGTAGCGCGGCGGCAGGCCCCCGGGCCGTCCCTACTTCTGGAGGTTCGGCGGCAGTGTGACGACAGTCAGCCAGAAATGCTCGATGGAGCGCACCACACTCAGGAACTGGTCCAGATCCACCGGCTTGGTGATGTAGCAGTTGGCGTGCAGGTCATAGCTGCGGATCACGTCTTCCTCGGCCCTGGAGGTAGTGAGCACGACCACCGGGATTCGTTTTAACTCGCTGTCCTGTTTGATTTCCGCCAGGACCTCCCGGCCATTCTTGCGGGGCAGGTTCAGGTCCAGCAGGATGAGGTCAGGGCGGGGCGCGTCGGCATGCCTCCCCAACCGGCGCAGAAACATCAGGGCTTCATCTCCATCCGTGGCCACGCTCATCCGGTTCCGGACTTTAGCGTCGGTCAACGCCTCCTGGGTGAGGCGGACATCGGCCTCGTTATCCTCGACCAGCAGGATCTCAATCGGTTTGCCTTGAAGCATGCCGCCAACCTCAAGCTGCGTAAGCAGCGGAATATCCGTGAATAACGCCACGTTTTTATCACACCGGCGGGGCATCGCACAATCCGGGGGGAAGGCGGGAGGCAGCCGCGGCATGAGGGTGTTTTCTTGTCCTGCCGGTTACACCAACTGGCGGGCGGCGGCCAGCGCCGCGTCGTAGTCCGGGTGGCTGGTGATTTCCTTCACGTACTCGACGTAGCGGACGGTGCCCTCCTGGTCCACGACGAATACGGCGCGCGTGTTGAGCCGCAGTTCCTTGATCAGGGTTCCGAACGCCAGGCCGAACGAGGCCTCGCGGTGATCCGAGAGCGTCCTGACCTTGTCGATGCCGGCGGCGCCGCACCAGCGCTTCTGCGCAAACGGCAGGTCCATGCTCACCGTGAGGATCTCGGCGTTGGGCAGCTTCGCCGCTTCGGCATTGAAGCGCCTGGTTTGCTGGTCGCAGACCGGCGTGTCCAGCGACGGCACCACGCTGATGATGCGAACCTTCCCGGCCGTGTCCTTCAGCGTGACGGGCGCAAGAGAATTGTCGAGGACGGTGAAATCGGAGGCGCGATCGCCCACTTTGACCTCCCGGCCAACTAATGTGACCGGGTTCCCTTTGAAGGTAACCGCCTTGGGCCGCTCCACAGCGGCTTGTGTTTCAGGCATACATGCTTCTCCTCAGCTTCGAAAATCCTGGGGATACCAATTAGACAGACGGCGCGCGGGAAACGATTCCGAGATGCGGCTTGCCCCTCCGCGGGTTGCCGGATGGTAATCAACAGCGGCGGCCGCAGCAGGTCTTGGCGCGCAGCGCTTCGGTGCCTTCCTTGGCAATGATCGGCGTCATCACCAGCGCCGCTAACGGGTCGGCCCACCAGACTCCGAACAGAGCGTTGAGCAGCAGGCCGGCCAGCAGGATGGCCGAGAGGTAGGCGCAAAAGTCGGTTTGGCGGGCATCGGCGCTCAGCGCGGCGCTGCCCAAGGGCCCCGCCACCCGCCGCTTGGCCCGCGACAACAACGGCATCACGACTAGCGACGCGGCGGCCAGCAGGATGCCGGCCAGGCTCTGTTTCGGTGCTTTCCCCGCCAGCAGGCACTCCGCCGACTCGTACGCCATGTAGAGCGCCAGGGCCAGGAAACAGGCGCCCACCATGCGGAGGCTGGCGCGCTCCAAGCCTTCGCGCCGTGCCTCCTCGGCGTCGTGACGCATCCGCCACAACACCGCGGAGCCGGAAGCCACCTCGATGCAGCTATCGAAACCGAAGCCCACCAGGGCGATGCTGCCGGCCAGCAAGCCCGAGGCCAAGGCGATGACCGCCTCCAGACAATTCCACGCGATGGTGAACCATCCCAGCCGAATCGCTTTCCGCGCCATCCCCGCCCGCGCCGCGGCCCCTGTAGCCTCCATACCACCATTGTAGCGGAGGCGCGGGCTGCCCCGCCGCGGCTCAGCAATTTGCGGTGCGCCGGCGGGCCCGGCTTCAACACCGCTGCGGGAGAGCGCGAACCTCCGCGTGAATGCCTGGATCGTCCCGCGCCCAACTTCGCTACACTGGGGGCGATGAAGCACTGCCTGTTTTGCCAGATTGCGCGCCGGGAACGGCCGGGCCGCATCGTTTTCGAAGACGACAGCGTGGTGGCCTTCGAAGACCTCAACCCCCAGGCTCCGGTCCATATTCTGATCATCCCGAAAAAGCACCTTGCCGGCCTGGACGAGGCGGCGGCGGAAGACGAGGCGCTTCTCGGGCACGTTCAGCGCGTGGCCGCGCAATTAGCCGCCGATCGCAGCGTTTCCCGGTCCGGCTACCGCACGGTGCTCAACGTCGGCCCCCATGCCGGGCAGAGCGTTTTTCACCTGCACCTGCATCTGATCGGCGGCCGCCCCATGCGCTGGCCCCCGGGATAGGCTGGAGGCCGGGCGCAGGAGGCGGTAACCTTGAAGCCTCCGGCCTCCAGCCTCATTCGCCGATGATCTTGATGACCAGGCGCTTGCGCCGCCGGCCGTCGAATTCCGCGTAATAGACCTGCTGCCAGGGGCCCAGGTCGAGCTTGCCGGCGGTGACCGGCAGGATCACCTGGTGATGGATCAGCAGGTTCTTCAGGTGCGCGTCGCCGTTGTCTTCGCCGGTGCGATGGTGGCGATAGTCGGGGCGGTAGGGGGCCAGTTTCTCCAGCCACTCGTCAATATCCTGGATCAGCCCCTCCTCGGCGTCGTTCACGTACACCCCCGCGGTGATGTGCATGGCCGAAACCAGCGCCAGACCCTCGCCGATGCCGCTCTTGGCCAGCGCCTTTTCCACCTGCGCGGTAATGTTGATGTACTCGCGGCGCTTGGCCGTATGGAACGTGAGGTACTCGGTATGGGACTTCATATCGATAGCCACAATTCAGTTGAAAAAAGGTTGCGCAGGTCCGATACCTGCTCCGCATACATTTTAAATCCTTGGCCAGCAATATTGGGTACAATGGCGGCAATGGCCGAGCACTCCGAGCACCGCAGGTGGGTGCGGACCATCCTGCACGCGCCCCTGGTGATCCAGTGGCGCACGTCCGGGAAGCAGGGGCTCGGCATGGTCACCAACATGAGCCCGGCCGGCTGCTACGTTCGGACGCAGGCGACGGCCGATGCGGGAGAGCGGCTTACCGTGCTACTGGAAGGCTGCGAGCTGCCGGAACTGCAAAGCGATGTCCGCTTCGTCGATCCCGAGGTCGGCATGGGGCTCGAGTTCGCCAACCTTCCACGGCAAACCGTCCTCCAGATCGAGCGGTTCCTGGAGATTCACGCGCCGGCGTGAGAAGAGGCAGGGCCGGCGTCTGACCGGCGCTGCAAGGCCCGCGCAGGCCCCCGGCGCGCCACCGCCCTATTCCTGGGACCGGATCATGATCAGCAGCATCTTGAAGCGCTGCTCGGCCTTGACGGCGTGCGGCTGGTTGGCCGGCATGTTAATCATGTCGCCCGGCTGCAGCACGAACGGCCGTCCCGCGATCCGGATGTGCGCCTCGCCATCCAGCACGTACACCAGGGCGTCGTAAGGCGCGGTGTGCTCGCTCAATTCCTGTCCTTGCTCAAACGCGAACAGGGTGACCGTCCCCGTTTTCCGGCTGATGATCTGGCGGCTGACAATGGAGCCTTGCTGGTAGGAGGTCAACTCGGCCAGTTTCAGCACACCTAGTTCGACTGTCGCTTCCTGCATGGGCATCACTCCGGAAGGTGCAATTGAGAATTATGAGTTAAGAGTTGTGAGTCTGGAAACTGAAATCTCTCGAGCTGCCGGCAACACCGGGCACGGTCCGACTGCCCCGGGCGTTGACCCAGGGGCGAGAGGCTCTGCTGCGGGCCTGGAAAGCTAATGACACCGATGTCGCTGAATGTTAGACTGAAGGAAGATAGCCGGCGTGACGGAAGTCGGGGTCCGCATTGTCGCGTGAGCCGGGCGGCGGGCGTGCCGGGCCCGGAGATAAAGCGTAGACGTTCCGCAGGGATAAGCACCTTGAGCATGAAACGGTTCAAACATGATGTGCGCCTGCTGGCCGACTTGCAGCTTCTGCCGGCCCTGGAAGGCGGCGAAGAATGGCTGGTGGGCGGGCAGGCGGTGATCGAGGGCGTGATGATGCGCTCGCCGCACGCCTACTGCGTCGCGGTGCGCAAGCTGTCCGGCGGCATCGTCACCAAGACCGGCGAACTGATGCGGCCCTCCGAGCGGCGCGGGTTCTGGAAGTACCCGCTGCTGCGGGGGCTGGGAACGCTGGGGCAGGCGCTGGCCCTGGGCATCCGCGCCCTCCGCTTTTCCGCCGACGTGGCGCTGGAGGAGGAGAACGCCGCCCGCAGGCCCGAATCGGGCAAGCCCGAGAGCAAGGCCGAGGTCAGCTCCTGGATACTGGCCGCGAACCTGGTCGTCAGCGTAGGGTTCTTTTTGTTCCTGTACAAGTTCCTGCCGCTGTTCCTGGCCACCTGGCTGAAGCGCTATTTCCCGGCCATCGAAAACCATTTCGTATTCAACTTCGTGGACGGCGTCATCCGCCTGCTGCTCTTCCTGGGCTTCCTGCTGGCGGTTTCGCGGTGGAAGGAAATCAAGCGCGTGTTCGAGTATCACGGGGCCGAGCACAAGGTGGTGTTCAACTTCGAATCCCGGCGGCCGCTGACCGTGGAGAACGCGCGCACCTTTACCACCTTGCACCCGCGCTGCGGCACCAGCTTTCTGCTGGTGGTGATGCTGATCAGCATGGCGGTGTACACGCTGGTGCCGGTGCACTCCTTCGCCATGCGCTTTCTGGTGCGGATTGCCCTGCTGCCTTTGATCGCGGGCGCCAGCTTCGAGCTGATCCGGTACGCCGCCCGGCGGCAGGGTTCGCTGTGGGCTTCGATGGTCCGTCCCGGGCTCTGGCTTCAGAAAATCACGACCCGGCCGCCCTCCGACGACCAGTTGGAAGTCTCCATCCGGGCGCTGAAGGAAGCCATGCGCCTGGAGGAAGCGCGCGGCGGCGAGCTGGTCATCGCCTGAAAAGACAGCTTTCACCTCTCAGCCAACGGCGTGGCCAAAGCTGAGAGCTGACGGCTGATAGCTGACAGCTTTTTCGACTCATGAACGAAAAGCAATTGATCGACAAACTCGACCAGATCGAGGCGCGTTGCGACGAAATGACGGCGCAACTGGGCGACCCGGCCGTCATCGCTGATGGCTCGCGCTACCAGAAGCTCGCCCGCTCGCATTCGGACCTGGCCGATATCGTCGAGAAATACCGCGAGTGGAAATCGCTGAGCAAAGGGATCGCCGACACCCGCGCCATGCTGGGCGAGAGCGACCCCGAGCTGCGCGAGATGGCCGAGCAGGAGCTGGCGCAGCTTCAGGCGCGCGCGGAGACCGCCGAGCAGGCCATCAAGGTCCTGCTCACGCCGAAGGATCCCAATGACGAGAAGAACGTGGTGCTGGAAATCCGCGCGGGCACCGGCGGGGACGAGGCCACGCTGTTCGCCGCCGAAATCTTCCGCATGTACGCGCGCTACGCCGAGGCGCAGCGCTGGAAGGTGGACGTCATTTCGGAAAGCCCCTCGTCGATCGGGGGCATGAAGGAAATCATCGCCGTGGTGGAGGGCCGGCGGGTGTACAGCCGGATGAAGTACGAAAGCGGCGTCCACCGCGTGCAGCGGGTGCCGGCCACCGAGCAGCAGGGCCGGGTGCATACCTCGGCCGTTACCGTCGCGGTGCTGCCGGAGGCCCAGGAAGTGGATATCCAGATCGACCCCAAGGACATCCGCATCGACACCTTCTGTTCCTCGGGGCCGGGTGGCCAGTCGGTGAACACCACCTACTCGGCGGTCCGCATCACTCATTTGCCCACCAACACCGTGGTCTCCTGCCAGGACGAGAAATCGCAGATCAAGAACAAGACCAAAGCCATGCGCGTGCTGCGCGCCCGGCTCTACGAGATGGAGCAGGACAAGCAGCGCCAGGCGCTGGCTAAAGAGCGGCGGGCCATGGTCGGCACCGGCGACCGCAGCGAGAAGGTGCGCACCTACAACTTCCCGCAGAACCGCCTGACCGAGCACCGCATCGGATTGACGCTGTACCAGTTGAGCGAGGTGATGGACGGCCGCCTGGCGCCGGTCATCGAGGCCCTCACTACTCATTACCAGGCGGAAAAACTCAAGGAGGGAACCGCCGCCGGATCGTAGCGGAAGGGCCTATGTTGCGAAAAACAGGGATCGTTCTAGCTGCCATTTTGGTCGTATTGTCGTCTTTGATCGTGCTCCGGGCGGGCCGGGAAACGGAGCTCCCGCCGGCCGCCCCCTGGGACTTGGTGGTCTCGCCGCCGACCGGCGAGACGGCCGGCGAAGCGGCGCCGTACGTGGGCGAAGAGAACAAGCCCGCCGCGGAGATCGCCGTCGCCGGCCCGCACGGCCAGTTGGTCGGCGCGCCCTACGTGACCGACGTGACCGCAAACTCGGCGCTGATCAACTGGGTGTTCCGGGGCACGGCCGCCACCGGCGCCGATGAACAGGGCTGGCGCGGCCTGCACTCCAAAGTGAGCGGGTTGCGGCCCGGCGCCACCTACTACTACGACGTGCTGCGCGACGGCAGCGGCGCGGGCGCGGGGCGCTTCACCACGCCGCCGGCCGGCGGCAGCTTCACTTTCATGGTGTACGGGGATACCCGGACACGCGAAGACGTGCACCGCCAGGTGGCCGGCAAGGCCGCTGAGCGATCGCCCGCCTTCGTCGTGCATACCGGCGATCTGGTGGCCGACGGCCTGAATGCCAGGCTATGGCCGGGTTTCTTCGTCGCCGGCCAGGACCTGTTCCGCAAGACCGTGCTGTTCCCGATTGTGGGCAACCATGAGAAGAACAGCCCCCTCTATCTGCGGTTGTTCCCCCATCCGCTCACCTACTATTCGTTCGACTGGGGCGACGCGCACTTCACCATGATGAACAGCGACGTGGGCACGGCTGCGCCAACCAAGGAGGAGCGGGAGCGGTTTTGGAGCGAGCAACTGAAGTGGCTGGAAGAGGACCTGCGGGGAGCTTCGTCGGCGCGATTCCGCTTTGTCACTCTGCACCATCCGCCCTTCACGGCCATTGGGAAGCGGCAGGCGGGTACCAAGAAGCTGGCCGCCGACCTGGCGCCCATCTTCCAGAAGCACCACGTGCACGCTGTTTTCAGCGGCCACGACCATAACTACCAGCGCCACGTCGTCGATGGCATCCAGTACATCGTGACCGGCGGCGGCGGCGCCCCGCTTTACGATCTGGACTCCCCAATCCCTGGCGTCACCGAGAAGGTGGCCAAGGTTGAGAATTTCGTCCTGGCTAAGGTCAACGGCGCGCAGTGCGCGATGGAGGCGGTGGCCCTGGACGGGAGCACCATCGAATCCTTCGTCATCCACAGCAAGAGCCCGGCAAAGACCGCGTCAGTGGCGGCCGCCGGCAAGTAAGCCGAACCGGGAAACGGGACGCAGATAAACGCAGATGAACGCAGATTCGGGCCGGTAGCTGTCTGCGTGCATCTGCATTCCTCTGCGTCCCGTTTTTTGTCGGTCGTCTGCCCGCGCATTCGTGTTCTAATTTCCGCATATGGAACTGGAAGGCAAGACCGCACTGGTAACCGGCGCATCCAGCGGCATCGGCTATGCCACCGCGCTGCTGCTGGCGGAGCGCGGCGCCGGCGTCGCCGTGCACTATTACGCGACCCCCGACGGCGCCGAGCGCGCCGTAGGGGAAATCTGCGCCAAGGGAGGCTCGGCGTTCAGCGTGCGGGCCAACGTCTCGGTGGCCGCCGAGGTGGAGGCGATGTTCAAAGAAGTGTTGTCGCGCTTCGGGCGCCTGGACATCGTTGTGAACAACGCGGGCGACCTGGTGGAGCGCTGCCCGATCGCCGAGATGAGCGAGGAACTGTGGGACGGCATCATGGACCTGAACATGAAGGGCGTGTTCCTGTGCTGCCGCGGCGCGCTGGCGGCCATGATCCCCCGCGGGGAAGGGGTGATCGTCAATGTGGCCTCGATTGCCGCCCGCCACGGCGGCGGCCCCGGAGCGGTGGCCTATGCCGCGTCGAAGGGCGGCGTGCTCACCCTGAGCAAGGGCCTGGCCCGCGAGGTGGCCCCCAAGGGCGTCCGCGTGAATGCCGTGTCGCCCGGAGTGATCTCCACCCGCTTCCACCAGCGCCACAGCACGCCGGAAACCATGGCCCGCTTCGTTTCCAGCATCCCCATGGGCCGCGCGGGCGCCGCCGAGGAAGTGGCCGAAGCCATCGCCTTCCTGGCCTCTCCCCGCAGCAGCTACCTGACCGGGGAAACCATCGAGGTCAACGGCGGCCAGTTGATGGATTAGACCTGGGCCAATTCACCACAAAGACCCGAAGAACACAAAGAGGCACAAAGGAAAGCCTTTGTGTTCCTCGTGGCTTTGTGGTGAAGCGCTATCATAAGGGGGCATATGCGGCGGCGAGCCTCCATCCGGGAAGCGGTGCGTGTGGCGCTGGACTCGCTCGGCTCCCACAAGCTGCGCAGCTTCCTGACGCTGCTGGGCATCATCATCGCCACCACCACGCTGATCGGGGTGGTGGCGGTGATCAAGGGCATGGACGCCTATATCGCCGAGCGGGTCGCCAACCTCGGTTCCAACGCCTTCCTCATCGTGCGCATGCCCCTGCTGGGGGAGTTCAACCCCAAGCGCATGCTGGACCTGCTGCGGCGCAACCCGGAGCTCCGGCCGGAAGAATACGAATTCCTGCGGGAGAACACGACGCTGGCCCAGGAGGTGGGGCTGGAGACGCGAAACACCCGGGACGTCCGCTACCGCAACCAGAACCTGGAGGACGTCTCGGTGCGCGGCGTCACTCCCAACCTGGTGCTGATCGACGTGCAGCAGGTGAACTACGGCCGCTACATCTCGGAGGCCGATAACCGGCATCGGGCCTACACCGCCTTTATCGGGCAGGACCTGGTTGATCGCCTCTTCCCCGGCATCGAGCCGCTGGGCAAAACCTTGCTGGTTGACGGACTGCCCTATGAAGTCGTGGGGGTGGCCAAGCCGCTGGGCACCACCTTCGGCCAGTCGCAGGACAACTTCGTCTACATCCCGATCGAGACATTCTTCAAGATTTACGGCAGCCGCCGGGGCATGGCCATCAATGTGCGCACCCGCGGCCCGGAACTGATGAGCGAAACGCAGGACCAGGCGCGCATGCTGCTGCGCGCCTTCCGCCACCAGCGGCCGGGCCAGGATGACACCTTCGGCATTATCGCCTCGGCGGAGTTGATGGACCTCTGGCACCAACTGACCGGGGCCATCGCGGCGGCCACCATCGCGGTCACCGCGGTGTTCCTGGTGGTGGGCGGCATCGTCATCATGAACATCATGCTGGCCTCGGTGACCGAGCGGACGCACGAAATCGGGGTGCGCAAGTCGCTGGGCGCGCGCCGCCGCGACATCCTGCTGCAATTCCTGACCGAGGCTACCGTGCTGGCCACCATCGGCGGAGCCATCGGCATCGTGCTCGGGTACGCGGTGGGACACGTGGCTTCACTGCATCCCAACATGGTCAAGGTGGCTGTCCCGCTGT
>JAPKYU010000064.1 GCA_026394175.1 Acidobacteriota bacterium
AGCCATGGCAGAAACATCCGACACGCTCGTGACCCAGCGCTGCCGCTTCCTGACTTCCAAGGAGATGTTCTACGACATCGGCCAGGATGCGTCGGCCCCCCAGTCCGGCTCGGGGCTGTTCTGGTGCTCGCAGACAAAGAACTGTCTGGGGCCCGACGGCAGCGGCGTCCACGCCAAGGACTGCGGGCCGAACCGAAGCTGCTACCAGGAACTGTAGGGAGGCTGTAGGCTGTAGGCCGTAGGCTGCAGAACGACCACGAGGATCGCCCCTACAACCCTGTGTAGGGGCGGGGTCGCCGTGGCGACTGCCCGCCCGTTCTTTTGCCGACCACGATCTTCTTGAAACGCAGCGGTGTTGTGCCTAATCCTATAGTTGTTTCCTTTTTGCCTGGTTGTCAGCGAAGAGGGCTCGGATGATGTGTCGAACGTTTTTAGTTTTGCTTGCAGTCGTTTGTCTGGCTGCCATTCCCGCCGCAGCGCAGAAGGTGGAGAAAGGGGCGCCGGCGCCCGACTCGGTGCCGGCGGCCTTGAAGGCTGCCATCGAGAGCCAGGGTCTGCGCGTATTAAACGAGGCCGGCGCCGCTTACGTGGAAATCTGGCTGCGCAAGGGGCTGCCGGCCGAGGCCAAGGAGGCTTCCGGCGACATCGCCTATCCCGGTATGCCGGTAGGCAGCTTCCTGGGCGTCTGGCGATACGTCATACCCGGCACGGATTTCCGTGGTCAGGCGATGAAGCCAGGAGTCTACAGCATGCGCCACGCCCTCATGCCGGCCGACGGCAATCACATGGGCGCATCGCCGTTCCGGGATTTTGTCTTGCTGGCGCCCGTTGACGCCGATAAGGACCCGGCGGCCGACCTGAAATACGATGATGCCGTGGCGCTCAGCCGCAAGGCCACCGGCACCAACCATCCCGCCGTTTACCCCATGCTGGCGCCGGAAAGCGTGTCGGAAGCCGTGGTATCGAAAGACGAACAAGGTCACGGCGTGCTGAAGGTGAAAGTCCAGGGGAAGTCTGGAACCGCTATCCCGCTGGCGTTCATCGTCATCGGCCGCGGCGAATAAGTGGCGGAGCTTAGGGCACTCCGCTCCTGTCGCAGGCGCCAGCGCCTTTGTTTGCAGGGCATTAGAGCACTGCCGAAGCCATTCACCCCCGTCCTCCATAAAATCTGCTATAAAGAAAGAAAAGGACCCCGACCCCCGTGGGTCCCCATACGGAGGGTCATCATGAAACTGGGAATTGCTGTGGCCGTTTCAATTCTGGCCGTGCTGCCGGCGCTTGCCGGACCGGCTGTGTTGATCACGGGCGACTACCTGGAAGCGCGCTCCAACCACGTCTTGACCTGCGGCTGCCTTTTTTCCGGAGAGATGGTGACGGACGGACGCGAAGCCATTCTCGCCTGGAAATTCGATGGCAGCAGCTATCAGGGCGCATTGCTGGAAGGGGTGAAGGTCGTGGCCGTGCTGAACGGGCCGGGCATGCTGAGCCTGCCCGGGCAGGCGCGCCGCGCGGTGCTGTATATTGACGGCGCCGGCTCGGAATCGCAGAGAGCATCGGTGGTCTCGTTCCTCCAGCAGACGTATCCGGCGGTCATCGGCGAAGTGCTGGCGGTGCATTCGGCGCCCATCAGTTTCGACAAGCAGCCCGACCGCGTCAGCGCCCGGGTTGCCGGTCTGGTGGAAGTGACCGCGCGAACCGCGCGGCTGCCTGAGGACGCGCATCTCGGCTCGTTCTTCTCCTACGAGCCGTTCATCCCGCTGGCCGACCGCACCCTGGCCATGACGCTGCTTTACGAATACCGGGGCGGCGATTTCGGCGTGCGCTGGTGGCGGTGGGAACCGGGAATCACCGGCTACTTCGGCCGCTTCCAACTGCAGCGATGAGCGATGACTGACAAGTGACAACCGGCAACTGGCCGCCGGCGGCGACTCGCGTTTCTTGTCACTTGTCACTCGTCACCGCTCGGACGGCACGGCGGGCGGCTGCGGTGAGCAACAAAGTCGCTGAAACACAGAAGGCGGGGTAAAGCCCCGCCTTCGCTTTTCTGCGGCGCTTCGGCCCAGCTTAGGTGCCGTATTTCTTCTCGGGCTGATGTCTTCGGCCGATGCCAGACTGCGGGCTGGGGCCGGTTTCTTTCTGACCGGTCTGGCTACGGCCCTCGCCCGTGCCGGTTGTGCCGGGCTGCTGGGGCATGCCCTGCTGCGCTGTGCCCATTCCATGACCGCCGGCATAGTGCCGTGGTTCGCGGTCAAACTCCTGCTTGCACTGGTCCGAACAGAAATAGTATTTCTGGCCCTCCCAGTTTGTGCTGAACCGCGAATCATGCTCATTCACGTCCATTCCGCAAACCGGATCTCTCACCATTCTGTACTTCCTCCCTGGAAGCGATGCTTGCTGCATAGGCGTTCGGATACTCAGACTGAGGGACTGCGAACCCCTCTTCCTTATAGACGAGGCTGCCGCCGGTCTCGTCGCAGCCATAAGTTGATTAGAGTGAGTGGGTTGCGTGCTCAGGCCAGGCCCAGGTCACGGATGGCGCGGCCGGCGGCTTTCAAATTGACCAGCTTCATCTCCGAGTATTTGCGCGACAGGATGATGCCATCAGCGCCGGCCTTGAAGGCCGCAGTTACCGCCTGGTAGACGTCGTCGGGTGAAGTCTGTTTCTCGTTTCGCCCGGTGGGGATGTCGATATCGATGCCGGGCCAGACCGAGGTATTCCGTCCGGTCGTAGCCAGGGCGCGGCGCGTTTCGCGCGCCACGTAGTCGGAGGAAAGCCCGCTGGTGGGAATCTCGGCCAGCGGCCGCTCTTCGAATTGCTGGAAGCGGTAGTTCATGTTCAGCACCTCTTCCGGCCGCAGGTCCGCAAAAATGCCCGCCGACATGCTCTTAACGTAGCCGGCCATTCGAGGGCCGGCGCAGTTGTTGTACATGACCACCTTGAAAAAGTCGGCCGTCTTGCTCAGTTCCGCGTAATCCTGCTCGGCGCGGTAAAAGGGACTGAAAGTATTGTTGTGCCAGATGTGCCAGCCGATCTTCGCCGCCGGCTGGACCGAGTGCGCCAACCGGAACTGGGCGCGGTAGGTGTCTCGCAACCCCTCGGTCCAGAGCCGCTCCCAGGCCAATACCTCCGGATAGTCAACCAGAATTCGCCAGAAAGAAACGAAGGCGCCGTCACTGAGCCGTGCGCCCTTGCGGAGGGCATTGATGAGCTTCTCCAGTTCCATGTGGCCGGCTCTGGCGCGGTCGGCGCTGATGCCCTCTTTGCTTGCGGCTGCCACGCAGAACGGGCAAAAGCAACCGACCCTGCCCGGGTCGCTGCCCGCGCCTCCGTGGCTGGCTCCGATGGCGTTATTCAGCGGCCCCTGGCGTTCGCTGCCGAACATCAGCCCATCGACCGGATAGGAACGCAGGTAATCTTCCACCTGCCCGAGCCAGAAAGCGCGCGTTTGTGGGTTGCGATAGCAGACGCGGCTGGAGGTGCGCCCGTAAAGGTCGGCCTCGGCCAGTTGCGGCAGCCCCGGGACGTCGGAGCGGAAAACGTCTTCGTACCAGCAGAACACCTTCATCCCGCGTTGATGGGCAACCGGCAGCACCTTTTCCAGTAGGTCGAAGTCGCCGGGGATTTCCGGCGCCCGCTGCGGTTTCAAAGCGGTCTCGCGGAAGAACCCGGGGTGGGGCGTGGTGTAGAAGCCGCCGTGGAAGTCGCGGTCTTCTTCCTGCTTGCCGTGATCCGGGAAGGGCGAGCCGGATACCTGGCGGCCGGCGATGCCGCGCCCATAGGTGAAAGTGGCGAGGAACAGCGCGTTCACCGCGCCGAGCTTCTGCACGTTATCGAGTACCGCTTCGACACCCTCATCGAGAAAAGAAATCGCACCCACCTGGATGCCGATGGTTGGCGCCTGCGCCCGTTGCTGCGCCGCCGTTGCGCCTGCGAGTATTGCCCCGGTCCCTGCTTTGATTGTTGTTCGCCGCGTGATCGTCTGCATGCGCGCTATTTCACCACCAAGACACCAGGACACCAAGCGGTTTTTGGGCGGTCAAAACCTTACGACTTAGCAAGCTTCTGGTCCAGCAGAACGGCGCCCAGGATGACCGCGCCCAGGGCGATCTTCTGCAGGTAGGGATCGACGTTGGCCAGGTTCAGGCCGTTATTGAGAATGCCGATGAAGATAGCGCCCAGCAGGGTGCCGCCCAGCGTCCCCTTGCCGCCGAAAAGACTGGCTCCGCCGACCACCACGGCGGCGATCACATCCAGCTCGTAGCCCAGGCCGGCATTCGGGATTCCCGCTCCCAGCCGCGAAGCCAGCATGACGCCCGCAAACCCGCCCAGCATGCCGTTCAGCAAATAAGCAGCGAATTTCACGCGCGCCGTGCGCACGCCCGCCAGCCACGCCGCCCGCTCGTTTCCGCCGACGGCGTAAATGTGGCGGCCGAAGACCGTCGAGCTGAAAATCACGGCTCCCACCGCGTACAGCACGGCCATGGAAATCACCGGCACGGGCAGGAAGAGGAACGAGCCGCGCCCCAAGCGCGCGAAGCCCAGGGGAAGGTCGCCGACCGAATAGCCGCCGGTCAACAGGAAGGCGGCGCCGCGAAGAGCCGACATGGATGCCAGCGTGACGATGAACGGGGGAATCAAGAAGCGGGTGACGAAGAAGCCGGTGAAAGCCCCCGAAGCGGCGCCGGCCGCCAGGCCGACCACGATGGCCGCGGCCAGCGGCGCGCTGCCGCCGGCCGCCCGGGCCGCGAAGGCCGCCAGCACGCCCGCCACGGCCACCAGAGACCCGACCGACAGGTCAATGCCCCCGGTCAGAATCACCAGCGTCATGCCAATGGCCAGGATGGCGGTCACCGATACCTGCAGCACCACGTTGATGGCATTCGCGGGCGTCAAAAAGGTGGGCGAATAAAGCGCGAAGATAATGCACTCCAGCACGACCGCGGCGGCCAGGCCGGCCTGCGCCAGCCGCGACAGGTTCCGCCGCGCCGCGCTGGGTTCGCTCTTTATCTGAGTTGGTGTAGCACAACTCATAGAATCAATCGAGCCGCAGATTTCGCCGATTACACAGATTCAATGGGACGCAGATGAACGCTGATTCACGCAGATTCGGAAACCCGAAACTTGAGGGATAACCCCGACACTGAACACTCAGTTCTGCGGAGTAAGATCTGCGTCCATCTGTGTTCATCTGCGTCCTGTTTCTGTCTGCGCCATCTGCGAAATCTGCGGCTGGACTCAGTTCTCTCCCACGGCCAGGCGCAGGATTCTCTCCGGCTCCGCATCGGCACGCGGCAAATCCCCAGCGATGCGCCCGTTGCGCATGACCAGGATGCGGTCGGCCAGCAACAGCGCTTCGGGCAGCTCGCTGGTAGTCATCAGCAATCCGAGTCCCCCCTGGGCCTGCCGGCGTAACAGCCGGTAAATCTCGTTCTTGCCGTTGATGTCCACGCCGCGGGTCGGCTCGTCGAGCAGCAGCACCCGGGAGCGCGCCAGCAGCCAGCGCGCCAGAAGCGCCTTCTGCTGATTGCCGCCGCTGAGCAGCCGGACGGGCGTTTCCAGCGATGCCGCGCGGACGCCGACCGCGCTCACCTGCCCGGCGACGGCCTCCGATTCTTTACTGCGGCTGAGCAGCCGGAAAGCGGTTCGGAACCGTTCGAGCGAAGGCAGCGAGACGTTGGAGCGGACGCCAAGCTCGCTGATGAGCCCATCCACACGCCGCTCTTCCCCGAGAAAGCCGATGCCCAGCGCGGCGGCTTCCGCGGGCGAGCGCGGGCGGACGCCTCGGCTGTCCAGCAAGATTTCGCCTCCGGCCAGCGGGTCGGCGCCGAACAGCGCGCGCAACAGGCGCGTTCGTCCGGAACCGGCCAGGCCGGTGAGCACCACGATCTCGCCTCGCGCCACCGAGAGCGAAATGCCGGATAAGCCCGTAGCAGTCGAGAGATTCCGCGTCTCGAGCAGAGGCCCGCTGGGCGGGCTCTTCTGCTGCGAGTTTGCCGAGCCGGCCACTGTGGGACCTTGGACCTTGGAGTCGCCGCGGCGACGACCCTGGACTTCGGTCTCGCCCGCCATGGCCACGATCAGCCGGTCCTTGGTCAACTCTGAGGCCGGAGCGGAAAGCACGTCGCGGCCGTCGCGCATCACGGTCACTCGGTCGCAGATCTCCAGCACTTCCTCGAGCCGGTGTGAGACGAAAACGACGGCCGCGCCGGCAGCAGTCAGGCGGCGGATCGCCGAGAACAGCCCGGCGCGATCCCGGTCGCCCAGCGCCGCGGTGGGCTCGTCCATCAGGAACACGCGGGATTCCGCTTCGAGGGCCCGCGCGATCTCCACCAGTTGCTTTTCCGCCAGATTCAGCCGGGAGACGGGAACGGCGGGGTCGATATCACGGCCCAGGTCCCGCATCCGCCGCCGCGCTTCGGCGCGCATGCGCGGCCGGTCGAGCAGGCCGCCGCGCCGGCGCGGCTCACGGCCCAGGAAAACGTTCTCCGCGACACTTAGCTCCGGGATCAACTCCAGTTCCTGATAAATCGCCGAGATGCCGGCGGCGCGGCCCTGGCGCGGATCCCGGAAGGCGGCCGCCTGCCCGAACAGTTCAGCGGCGCCCGAGTCGGCCCGCTCGGCCCCGGCCAGGATTTTCATGAGCGTGGATTTGCCCGCGCCGTTCTCACCAACCAGGCCGTGGCACTCGCCGGTGTGGAAGGCGAGCGAACAGCCGTCGAGCGCCGGCCGCGAGTGAGGCGGCATCGATCAGTTCGACGTCAACGGGGATGAAGGCCGGCACCTGTTCGCCGCGGAAGTACCGGGCAATCGTTTCGACGGTGATTTCCCCGATGCGCCGCGGGTTCTGGACCACGTCGGCCTTCAGCGCGCTGCCGCGGAGAATGGCATTGCGGGCCTCCGGGATGGCGTCGAAGCCGACGATGACGATGTCCTTGCGGCCGGCCGCCTCCAGCGCCGCCAGCGCCCCCAGCGCGCTGTCATCGTTGATGCCGAACAGGCCCTGGAACTTCTGCCCGCTCTGCAGCAGGTCTTCCATGGTCTTCATGGCCCGATCGCGCACCCCGTCGCCGTTGGGCTTGGCGACGATGCGAATGCCGGGGTGCCTCTTCATCTCCTCCTCAAAGCCGGCGACGCGGTCGATGACCGATTTCACGAAGGGCTGATCGATGATCGCGACATTGCCCTTTTCGCCTAGCACGCGGGCCAGGTACTGCGCCGCCAGGCGGCCGCCCGCGACGTTGTCCGAGGCGACATGCGACACCACGCGGCCCCCCAAGGCCTGGATGTCGGCGGTGAAGACCGGAATGCCGGCCTGGTTGGCCTTCTCGATCGCCGGGCCGATGCCGCGCGAGTCCGCCGGGCAGACGATGATGGCGTCGGCCCGCTGCACGATGTAGTTCTCGATCTGCGCCTGATGTTTCGCCAGGTCCCACTCACCGGCGTCCACGATCAGGCGAAAACCATGCTTCGCCGCCGTTTCCCGCAGCGCCGCTTCCATTTCCCTGTAGAAGACATGGCCCCGGGTAAGCAGCGAGACGCCGATCAACTTTCCCTGGGCGCGGCGCCCACAACCGGTTCCGCACAAGGCCAGCGTCAAGCCCACCAAGCAGATAGACAATCGCGTTCGCATATCGCGGAATGTAGCGGATTTACATCGGATAGTACAGCCTCGGCCCGCATCAGCATACCATGCGGCTTCCGGGCGCAGCCGGACTTTCAACTGTCCGCTGGCGGCTGACGGCTTGGGTCTTTCCGTCAGCCGTCGGCCGCCAGCCGTGAGCCTTTGTTTGCGCCTTCATCTTCTCGTTGGCGTTAATCAGCACGGTTGGTACGACGAAACAGCCGTTCGATTCCAGCCTGTGCCCGCCTGCTGGAGCCGGGGAGCGGGTGAGGGGCCCGGCCGGCCGTGCTGGCCGTCGTCGCTGCGGTATGATGAGGGAGCGCTGCTTGCCGCACCCCCACGTGGGAGAGACGAACGAGGGGGCGCGTCAAGCGGCGCCTCTACATTGACTGAGGAACCATTGCAGCCAGGCCAGGCAATCCAGCGGATCCACGGCGGGCTGATTGTGTCCTGCCAGGCGCCCCCCAGTTCGCCGCTCGACCGGCCGGAGATTATCGCCGCGCTGGCGGCGGCAGCCGAACGCGCCGGCGCCGCCGGCGTGCGGATCAACCGGCCAGAGAACGTTCACGCCGTGCGCGCCGCGGTGTCGGTTCCCATCATCGGTATCTTCAAGCAGGTGTGCCCGGGCGAGGAGGTTTACATCACGCCGAATCTGGAGGCGGCCCGAGCAGTGGCGGCGGCTGGGGCCGACATCATCGCGCTCGACGCCACCCCCCGGCGGGCGCGCGGCTACGCGGCAGTGGTTGACCTCATCGCCGCTGTCCACGAACAGACACGCCTTCCCGTCATGGCGGATGTTGCTTCGGTGGAAGACGGCGTCGCGGCTGCGGGCGCAGGCGCTGAACTGATCGCGACAACGCTGTTCGGCTACACCGCCGAAACTCTGGGCGCTGCATTGCCCGGATTGGATCTGGTCGCCGCGCTTTCCAGGCGCGTGCCGGTTCCGGTGGTCTGCGAAGGCGGCGTTGGTTCGCCGGAGCAGGTGGCGGCTGCGTTTCGCGCCGGTGCCTACGCGGTGGTGGTCGGCACGGCGTTGACGGGCATCGAGGCTCGCGTCAGGCAGTTCGCCGCCGCTCGCCAGCAGCCCTGAACGCCGCCCGCTGTCGCGCGTAACTAACAGATTCGCAAGGTGTTAAATCGGGAACCCGTTCCCCGATTCCAGCATCCATACTAGTGGGCAGACAACAACCGGTTTCGAGTCCCGCCTGAATAGATCAAGAGCCAACAACCAGTTGCTGACTCCGAGCGCTGGTAGTGTCGGCGAATGGGAGACGGCCATGAACACGCGCAAGCCATTTACTTTCTTTGAAGATCTGTGGGATGAGGATGATGTGACCGCCTCCATCACCTGGGGGCTATGCGGCCGGACGAAGAGGCGGAAGTCACTGTCTAGGCCGGAGGCTGGAGACCGGAGGCTGGAGACCCGCCGTCAATAGCGCACCAGCGCCCACTGCCTGCAGCCCCCCGCATCCACCCCTTCCAACCTCCAGCCTCATTCCCGTCGTTTCAGAGTTGCCCCCCTTTGTGTCAGACTTAGCGTTACATGTCCAGCATCTATGAGTCCAAGCCCCTTGACCTGGGCGCAGTCCGAACGGTTCGACTGGCCGGACGCGCGGGCAAGGTTTCCGTCAAGGATTTTGCGGAGCGGTACCAACCCGGCGAGGGGATGCGCGGATGGTTCAAGTCCCTGCCGAGAATTCTGGCTGCCCAATCGCTGGGTGAGCTTGTTGAAGCGATCATGCGGGCGCGCCGGGCGGCCAAGCCGGTTCTCTGGGGTCTGGGCGGCCACGTGATCAAGTGCGGCCTCGCGCCGGTTCTGCTTGACTTGGTGGAGCGAGGCTATGTCACCGGCCTGGCGATGAACGGTTCGGCCGCCATCCACGACACCGAGATCGCCCTGTGCGGCTCGACTTCCGAAGAGGTAGCGGACCTGCTCACCGACGGCTCGTTCGGGATGGCTGACGAGACCGCGCGGTTGCTGGCCGCCTCGGCGACCGCCGCCGTGCGCGACGGCATCGGACTGGGCGAGGCGCTGGGCAGGGAAGTGGCCGCAGCCAAGTCATCGTACAGCCTGCTGGCTGGCGCTTATGCCGCAAGAGTGCCGGTCACGGTCCATGTCGCCATCGGCACCGACACTCCGCACATGCATCCCTCCCTGGATGCGGCCGCGCTTGGCGCTGCCACGCATACCGACTTGCGCTTGTTCTGCGAGCTGGTTCGCGGGCTGGAAGGCGGCGGTGTCTACCTGAATGTTGGCTCGGCCGTAGTGCTGCCCGAGGTATTCCTTAAAGCCGTGAGCGTGGTGCGCAACCTGGGGCATCCGCTGGGGCGCTTTTATACCGCCAACCTGGATTTCCTGCAGCACTACCGCCCGACGCAGAATGTCGTGCGGCGCCCGACCGCGGCCGGGGGAAAAGGCTGGGCCATCACCGGCCACCACGAGATCATGGTGCCGCTGCTGGCCGCGTTGCTGGTAGAATCCAGCTAGAGCGCCGCTCCAGACGCTCGGGTGCCTGGGTCATGAGAGATTACAGATACACCGTCATCTACGAGCGAATCCCCGTAGGGGGATATAACGTGATCATTCCTGCCATACCGGAGATCTGCACTTTCGGCGAAGATCTCCAGGAAGCACGGGAAATGGCAAAGGATGCCATCCGCTGCTTTCTTGAGAGTGCGCTGAAGAGAGGCGAGCCGATCCCGGAGGACATCGAGCCGGCGACGGAACGGCTGGAAGTGGTCGTGTCGTAGCCGGGATGTCCAGACTGCCGATCCTGAAGCCGCGCCAAATCATTCGCGCCCTCGAGCGCGCCGGATTCTATTTGCATCACCAGACGGGAAGCCACGCAAGATTCCTGCATGGAACGAGGCCGGAGCTCCGAGTCACCGTCCCAGTGCATTCCAAAGACGTGCCACTTGCCGTGCTGAAGCGCATTCTGAAACAGGCATCACTTACCGAAGAAGACTTCATGGGCCTGCTTTAGGGGACGAGGAAAGAGATGAGTCGCGCCGCCGCCGAGGCCGGGAGACGCCGGACCAAATCCAGAGCCGCCAAGGCTGCTTTGTACCTTGGTTTCTTGGTGGTGATTTTCTGCACCGTGCATGTGGCGCGCTGGGGCCGGCCGGTGCCGCTGGCCTGGCAGGCGGCGGGCGCGAACCGCTGGGTAAACACCGCCGGCGAACGGCTCGAGGCACTGGATTTGGACGGCGACGGCTCCTGGGACCGCTTCAACCTGAACGATTCCTTCTTCCTCCGGCCGCAGCCGGCCACGCCTGTCGCCCGCCGCCTCGCCATCTGCCTCGACGGCGTTCCGTACTCGATCATCCGCGCCCTTTGGAACCAGGGCCGTTTCCGCGAGTTCTTCCCGCCCGTTGAGGTGGTGAGCACTTTCCCCTCCGAGTCGGAAGTGGCCATGACCGCGCTGCTTCACGCGGCGCCCGCCCCGGGCTACGAAAACCGGCATTTCGACTGGAAGCAGGGGAAGGTGGCCGGCGGAGTCGCCGTGACGCTGGCGCAATCAGCTCCGTACCTGAAGAAGCTCGACTACGATGAGCCGGGCCTGTTCAAGGGCCTGCACTTCATCATGCCGGCGAAGAGCTTCCGCGCCGACCTTGGCCGGCTGCGCAAGCGCTTCCTGGCTTCCAGCGTGCCTGCCTTCATCGCGCATATTTCCAGCACCGACGCCCTCTGCCACGTCATGCGCGCCGAGCAGCTTGGGCCGTTGTTGATCGAGGTGGACGAGGCGCTTCGCGATCTCTATTTCAGTGAGCGCGGGAGGCTGCGCCTGCTGCTGTTCTCGGACCACGGCAACAACCTCGCGCCCAGTCGCCCGGCCCCCTTGCGCGCTTCTCTGGAGCGGGCCGGTTTCCGGGTAAGGGACCGCCTCGACGAGCCGCGGGCCGTCGCCCTGCCGGAATTCGGCCTGGTCAGCTTCGCCGCGCTCTATTGCCGGCCCGAGCTGGTGCGGGAGCTTGCGGGCGTGCTGGCGGCCACCGAGGGGGTGGAGCTGGCCGTCTACCGCGACGGCGAACGCGTCGCTGTACGCTCCTCCGGCGGCGAGGCGCTCATCGAAGCGAACACCGACGGCACACGCTTCCTCTATCGGCCCCTGAAAGGCGACCCGCTGTTGCTGCTGCCGGTGTGGGAACAGTTGCGAGCCGCCGGCAAACTCGACGCGCAGGGCTCCGCCGCCGAAGCCGATCTTTTCGCCGCCACACTGAGCGCGCGCTACCCCGACGCCTTGTTCCGCCTGTGGGAATGGGGCCGCAGCCCCTACGTGGAAAACGCTGCCAGCGTAATGGTGAGCCTGGCCGACGGGTACTATTCGGGCAGCGGAATCTTCCAGCGCATGGTGACCCTCCAAAGCACCCACGGCAGCCTGGCCCGCCGCTGCACGCTGGGCTTTGCGATGACCACCGACGCGCAGCTTCGCCATGCCGTGCGAGTCAGTGAACTCCTGGAATGAGATTCACCACGGATGAACACGGATAAACACGGATACCCACATCCGTGTTCATCCGTGGTTAATAGGGTTTTCAGAACGAGTAGCGCAGCCCGATTTCCACGCTCCTGGCCTGGCCCCGCTGGTTCTTGGGGACCTGTCCGAACGTCGTGGAGGCGGGATCGGTGGTCGGGAGGTTGAAGATCGGCGTGTTGCTGACGTTGAACGCCGAGATCTTCGCCTGGAACTTCTGCTTCTCCGTGATGCGGAAGTCGCGGATGAGCGTCGTGTTGACCTGTGGCGCAGTGTGGCGGCGGATATTCGGACTATACAGCGGCGTGATCCGCAGCGTGTCGGACGGCCGCGCCACCCAGGTGCATATGGAGGGATCTGGATTGTTGCTCGCACACACCGTGGTGTCGAACCAGCGGTCCAGCGTTTGCCCCGTCTTCAGCTTCGGATCGCGTAGGGTGTAGTAGTTACCCGTCGAACTCGAAGTCAAACTGATGGGCGTGCCGTTCTGAATCGTCCCCACCCAACTGCTGCGCCAGCCGCGGACGACATGCGAAAGGATCCCCGACCGCATCCACTTTTTCCGCGGCCCGAAGGGCAATTCGTAAATCGCGGTGATCATCAGCCGCTGCGGCACGTCCCAGCCGGTCAGCACGGGCGCCGGCTTCGGATCCGCGTTGTTCAGCAGGCTGACGGCTTCCATCGTTTTGGAGTTGGTGTACGAGACCAGGGCGGTCAAACCGTTCTTGTAGCGCCGCTCGAATTTGAACTGAAAGGAATCGTACCAGCCCTCGCCGCCGGTGCGGTAAGACACCCTCACGTTGGTGTACTGCGGGTAGGGCAGCAACAGGTTCCGCCGCTGAATGGTGCGTTGCTGGCCGCGCGATGTGCTCGCCGGCAGCACGCCATAGAACGGGTTCGTCATGCTGGTGTTCAAATAGGCGGTTCCGAGCGCGAGCTGGTCGGGAGTGAGGAAGTTCAGGTCTATGTAGGAACTGCCCGGAGTGGTCAATCCTAGTTGGTAGGTCCGGCTGCCCGAGTAGCCAAACTCGACCAGCGTGCCGCGCGCGATCTCGTACTGGAATCCGGCCGAATACTGCCAGACGTACGGCACCCGCCGGTCCTGGTCAGAGAAGGTGATGAGATCGCCGACCTGCGCCTTGAGGCCAAGGCTCGCCCCCGGCGGCCGCAGCAACCCGGTGGGGAAGGGATTTCTAAGAAAACGGAACTGCCCGAATTCAGTATCCTGCACCTCGGCGGTCGTGGTCTGCGCAAAGCCGGCGGTCCCGCCGTACTCGGTGGTGGGCAGCGACGATCGCCCGAAGCCGCCCCGGAACACCAGCGGCTTGGAGCGGAAGACCCGGTACGCCATGCCGACGCGCGGCTGGATCTTGCTGTAATCGGGATTGAAAGCGCCGCGCGGCGCCCCGTTCACTCCGGCGAACAGCAGGCCGCCTTTCAGGTTCAGGCCCTCGATCGGGTAGGGGCAGTCGGCCTTGTAGTCGAAGCCGCGGTTCTGACGGTTATAGCGCTCCACCGGCGGCGTCTCGTAGTCCCAGCGCAGCCCCACGTTCAGCGTCAGCCGGCGGCTCACCTGCCAGTCGTCCTGGAAGTAGAGCACCGGGTACTTCCAGGTGAGGTACGGTTGGGCGTTGATGGTCGCCGTGGCGCTGTTCATCACTCCCATCAGCAACGAAGCGATGGCGTTGCCGCGGTTCGAGTCGGTCACCTGCCCGCCGGCCAGGCTGGTCTGGACGGTGCTGAAGGCATAGGTGCCGCTGGCGTTGCCGCGCGCGAAATTGGCGAAATGCATCAGCCGCACCTCGCCGCCATACTTGATGTTGTGGCTTCCGGCCGACCGCGTCACGCCCGCCTGCGCCGTGTACGTCTCGCTCGGGATAATGTCCCACTCGCTTATGCTCACCTGCTGGTAATTGGTGAAGGTGAAGATCGGGAAGTGATCCGGCATCTGAAGCTGCCCGATCAGGCTGGCGGGGAAACCCAGCGAGGAGATGTCGATTGGCTTGTATTTACTGAGCTGTGTGAAGCGATTGAAGCCCATGCGGGCGCTGAACACCGTCCGCGGCGTCAGGGCGCCGACCAGGTCGAGCACGGCGCCGTCGTTGCGCCGCCCGGCGTGGATTTTGCGAGATCCCTCGGTGCCCCAGCCGTTGTAGTCCACGCGGCCGCCATCGCGGTAGTTGTGGTTCCACCGCGCGTAGATCCGCCAGGACTGATTGATGGTATGGTCCACGCGGCTGATCACGTTGCGGAAATTGGTGTCCTCGATGATGTTCTTGCCGTAAAAATTGTTCGCATGCGTGAAGTTGTCGCCGGGGACGTTGGGCAGCGGAATTTCCTTCAAGATCCGCACCCCGATCGGATCGAAGCGCTCCTTCGGAATACGGTTGTCTGGGAACTGATCCCGGATGTATTGCAGGTTGGTCAGACTGACCGAGCGCGACGGATTGAAATCCGGGTTGAGGCGATTGGTCACGGGGTCAAAAATCTGGTACAGCACCCCCGTGCGGGTGAAGGTCTTCGAAAAATCGCCCTCGCGCTCCTCGACACTGGGCACCGAATTCATGGCCGGCTGCGGCAGCGATTGCCGGAACTGCTCCAGCGAGAACATGAAAAACGTCTTCTGGCGCCCGTTGTAAACTTTCGGCAGAATTACCGGCCCGTCCAGCTCGACGCCGTACTGATCGACAACCCGGTGCGGCCGCGGCGCAATCGGCTCCCCGGCTGCATTCCGTCCCTGGGCGTTGTTGAGGAACATGTTCGCTTCCAGGAACGTGCGCCGCATGTACTCGTACACCGCCCCGTGGTACTTGCCGGTGCCGGGCTTGATCGACACGCTCACAATCCCGCCGCCGGTGCGCCCGTATTGCGCGTCGTAGGCGTTGGTTTGCACCTTGAATTGCTGCGTGGCCTCCGACGGCGGCACGTAAGCCAGGTTGCTGCGCCCGGTGTTAGCGTTGTTGGACACGCCGTCGATCTGGTACTCGTTCACGCCGGTGCGCCCGCCGTTGATCGAGAAGTCGGCGATGGCGCCGTTGTCAAACGGACGGGTGTACTGCGGGTCGCCGGTGAACTGCACGCCGACGGCCAGGTTCATGAGGTTGAACGGGTTGCGCGCGTCCAGCGGCAGATCGGTGATGGCTGCGTTGTCGATCACCTGGCCGCGGTCGGCGTTGGCCTGCTCCAGCAACTGCACCTCGGCCACCACGGTAATGTGCTCCGCGACATTGCCCACCTGGAGCTGTAAATCGACCCGCGTGCGGTCGTTCACGCGCAGCTCGACCGGCCCTCGTTCCAGCGTCTTGAAGCCCAGGTGCTCGACCTTCAGCATGTAGGTCCCGGGCAGCAGGAACGAGATGATGTAGGCGCCCTCGCTGTTGGCTGTGGCCGACGCGGCTACGCCGGTCTCAGTGTTAATTGCGGTGACTTTAACGTTAGCCACGGCCGCTCCCGTCGGGTCGGTGACCGTCCCGACGATTGTTGCGCGATATTCTTGTGCGCTGAGAGGAACCGAGGCAAGGAAGAAAACCAAGGCGGACAGGTGCAGTTTCATTTCCCAGACCCCCCTTGGGAAGCAAGGCGTACCACCGGCATGAGCCGCTGTCAAGCGTAATTCGGCGGCCGCAGGTCCAAGGTCGGACCGGGGGCGGAAGACTGGAGGCTCGGGGCTGGAGACTCCGGTCTCAGGTCCCAAGTCTCCGGTCTCAAGACCCAGGTCGCCGGAAAGAATCAGCCAATTATCGGCCCAGATCGATTCGCGCAAATGCTATCTTTGTGAGGGGGTTTCTTCATGGGCATCAGGGGCGTGCGATTCGTTTCGGATGAGGCGGGAACCAGGACGGCGGTCCTCATCGATCTGCGCAGGCACCGGCAGATTTGGGAGGATATCTACGACACGATGGTCGCCGAAAGCCGAAAAGACGAGCCACGAATACCTTGGGAGGATGTGAAGCGCAAGCTGCGCAACAGGCAGGGGCGGCGTGGCTGACTATCGAGTAGTGCTGGCTCGCTCGGCCGAGCGTGAGTTTTTTCAACTGCCTGGCGATGTTCAGGAACGAGTGAGGAGAGCCATCGATAAACTGGGGCGCAACCCGCGGCCACCGGGCGTAAAGAAGCTGCACGGAGCGAATCAGTTGTGGCGCATACGGGTCGGCGATTACCGCTGCATCTACCGGATTGAGGATAGGGAACGCCTGGTCGACGTCACGCACGTCCGGCATCGCAGGGAAGCCTACGAATAACGGGAGCTCGTTCTCACTGCCTCGAAAACGGGTAAGGCCGAAGGCCTGCCATGGAATAGCCGGGGGTTGCGCGTCCGCTGCGGCGGACGCAACCCCCGGAAAATGGAAAGAAGTGTTCGCACCCTGAAAGGGTGCAAGAAACGCGGTCTTCTCTTAGGCGCCGGCGCGTTGGAGGTTTGGCTCGAGCAGCCGGGCCAGTGCTTCGTCGCTGGGAATGCCCGCAGGCCTCCCGCTGTGGGCGCTGCCGCGGTCCCGCCCCCCAAGCCACCCTCGGAGCAGGTTTTGCCACGCTGCAGTGGCTCGATGCGTGAAATCTGCGGATGGCGATCCGCGGATTCACGCTGATTTACGCGGATCAGCGGCGCCCCAAAGTCACGGCTCAGTCTTTGTGATCCGGGCGGAGAGGCGGCCCTTGGCCAGGCGGACATCGATGCTGTCGCCCGTGGCAACCTGGGCGGCGTCGCGGAGCAGGCGGCCGTCGGGGCCGTAAGCGAGCGCGTAGCCGCGCTCCAGCACCGCCAGCGGGCTGAGGTGCAGCAATTGTGAGCGGAGCGAGTCCAGGCGGGAGACGCGGAGGTCCATGGCCCGCCGCAGAGCGTGCTGCAGGGCGGTGAGCGCGGCCGTCTGGCGGCGGCGGTCGGTTTCCAGCCGCCTGCCGATATTCAGGCGGGCCAGGCGATTCTGCACAGACTCCAGCCGGCGCAAAATCGCGGACAGTTGCCGGCGGGCCGCGTCCATCACCCGGTAAGTCAGCTCGTCGGTACGCTGTATGCGCACACGCACCAGCCGGGCCACGCTCTCAAAGGCGCGGTGCCGGGCCATCTCGCCCAGCCGGTGCCGCAGCCCCAGCAGCCGGTAGGCCAGGCGCTCCCGCAGACTCTGCCGCAGCGTTTGGATCCGTTCGGTAAGCTGGGCCTTGGTTTGAACCACCAACTCGGCGGCGGCCGAAGGCGTCGCGGCGCGCAGGTCGGCGACGAAATCGGCGATGGTGAAGTCGGTTTCATGGCCGACGGCGGAAATCACCGGCACCTTGGAGTCGGCAATGGCCCGCGCCACCTTCTCCTCGTTGAAGGCCCAGAGGTCCTCGATTGAGCCGCCGCCGCGGGCCACGATCAGCACGTCGGCCGGGCCGCCGATCTGCCGCTCTGGCGGCCGGTTGAAGTAACGCAGCGCCCGCACAATCTCGTCCGCCGCGCCTTCCCCCTGCACTTTGACCGGGTACAGGACGATGTCCAGGTTCTCGAAGCGGCGGCGCAATATGCGAAGCATATCGGCGATGGCCGCGCCGCGCGGCGAGGTGATTAATCCGATGCGGCGCGGCAGCAGCGGCAGCGGCTTCTTCCGCTCGGCATCGAACAAGCCCTCGCCCGCCAGTTTTGCTTTCAGTTGCTGGAACGCGAGTTGAAGGGCCCCGTAGCCGGCCGGCTCCAGGAAATCGACAATCAACTGGTACTCGCCACGCGGGTCATAGACGCTGATCCGGCCGCGCGCCGTCACGGAAAGCCCGTCTTTGGGCTGGAACTTGAGCAGCCGCAACGCGGATTTGAACAGCACGGCGCGGAGCTGCGCTCCCTGGTCTTTCAGCGTGAAGTAGACGTGGCCTGAGGGCGCGGCCTTGAAGTTGGAGACCTCACCCTGGACCCATACCTCGCCGAACTCGCCTTCCAGCAGTTCGCGGACGCGGGCCGTCACGTCGCTGACGGTGTAAACCTTGCGCTCCGCAGGCTTCTTGCTCCAATCGAGGCTGAGTTGATCGCCCATGGTTAGTATTGAACCACCAAGACACAAAGACACCAAGACCTTGGTGTCTTGGTGCCTTTGTGGTTAAGCGATTTCGAGGGCGTTGAAGAAATAACCGATTTCAAAGCGGGCGGTTTCGGGCGCGTCCGAACCGTGGACTACGTTGCGCTCGATTGATCTGCCGTACTGCTTGCGAATCGTTCCCTCCGCCGCCTGGGCCGGGTCGGTGGCCCCCATCACTGTCCGCAGGCGCCGGATCGCGTCCTCGGCTTCCAGCACCATGACCAGCACCGGCCCCTCGGTCATGTACTTCGTCAGGCTCGAAAAAAAAGGACGCTCGCGATGGACGGCGTAAAAGCCTTCCGCCTGGCTCTGCGTCAGGTGCACCAGCTTGGCGGCAATGATGCGGAAGTTCTCCCGCTCGAGCCGCTCCACAATTCTGCCCGTTAACTTGCCGGCGACTGCGTCCGGTTTGATTATCGTCAGTGTTCTCTCTATAGCCATATCTCGTTCAAGGTCCAACGTTCCAGGTTCAAGGTTTGGTTCGACATTGAACCTTCCACGCTGAACAGCTATCCACGGGCGGCTCGAGCGGCCAATACCGACGCCACGGTTTCCCCGATGACCGCCGGCGACTTCGCCACATGAATTCCCGCCGCCTCCATGGCGCGGATTTTCTCGGCCGCCGTACCGTGGCCGCCGGAGATGATGGCGCCGGCGTGGCCCATGCGCCGTCCGGGAGGCGCGGTCTGGCCGGCCACGAAGCCGACAACAGGCTTGCGGACGTGCTCCTGAATGTACTCGGCCGCGATCTCTTCCGTGTTGCCGCCGATTTCGCCGATCATCACGATCGCTTCCGTATCCGGGTCTTCGTTGAACAGCTTGATGGCGTCCAGGAATGTGGTGCCGACGACCGGGTCGCCGCCGATGCCGATGCATGTGGATTGGCCGATGCCCAGCCCCGTCAACTGATGCACGGCTTCATAAGTGAGCGTCCCGCTGCGCGAAACCACGCCGACCCTGCCGGGCATGTGGATGTGGCCGGGCATGATGCCGATCTTGCACTTGCCCGGAGAGATGATGCCCGGGCAGTTGGGGCCAATCAGGCGCGTCGAGCGCTGTTCGAGGAACTCCCAGGCGCGGATCATGTCCAGTGTTGGGATGCCCTCGGTGATGCAGACCGCCAGCGGCAGACCGGCGTCGGCGGCCTCCATGACGGCGTCGGCGGCAAACGGCGGCGGCACAAAGATGACCGAGGCGTTCGCGCCGGTCTTGCGCACCGCCTGGTGCACGGTGTCGAACACCGGGATGCCCTCATGCGTGGTTCCGCCTTTCCCCGGCGTCACTCCCGCGACCACCTTGGTCCCGTAGGCGATGGCCTGCTGTGTATGGAACGTTCCTTCGCGCCCGGTCAGCCCTTGCACGGCCAGCCGCGTCTTCTCATCAACTAAAATGCTCATGATTCCGCTCTCGCGGAGTTAAGCGTTAAGAGTTGCCTCGCTCTTAGCTCTCCAGTCTCAACTCTTCACTCTTAACTTGCCAATGCGACGACTTTTTCCGCCGCGTCCTTCATGTTGGCGGCCACGGTGAAATTCAGCCCGGACTCGGCCAGGATCCGGCGGCCCTGTTCGACGTTGGTGCCTTCCAGCCGGACGACGACCGGCACGTCGATCCCGACCGCCTTGGCCGCCTCGACGACGCCCAGCGCCAGCCGGTCGCAGCGGAGGATGCCGCCGAAAATATTGATCAGCACCGCCTTCACGTTCTTGTCGGAAAGCAGGATCTGGAAGGCGTTCTTGACCTGCTCGGCGCTGGCGCCGCCGCCGACATCCAGGAAATTGGCGGGATTGCCGCCCGCATACTTGATGATGTCCATGGTGGACATGGCCAGGCCCGCCCCGTTAACCATGCATCCCACGTTGCCATCCAGCTTGATGTAGTTCAGGCCGTGCTTGCCGGCCTCGATTTCCAGCGGCTCCTCCTCGTTCAGGTCGCGCAGCGCCAGGAAGTCCTTGTGGCGGTAAAGAGCGTTGTCGTCGAAATTGACCTTGGCATCCAGCGCGACCAGGCGTGCGTCGTCGGTCAGCACGAAGGGGTTGATCTCGGCCAGGGAGGCGTCGGTTTCGACAAAGGCGCGCGCCAGCGCGATCATCACTTTGACCGCCTGGCCCAGCAGGTCGGCCGGGAGTCCGAGGCCAAGCGTCAGCCGGCGCGCCTGGAAGGGCAGCAGCCCCACACCGATATCGATAGCCTCCTTCAGGATCAACTGGGGTGTCTTGGCCGCCACTTCTTCGATTTCCACGCCACCGGCGGAGCTGGCCATAAAGACCGGGCAGGCGCGCGTGCGGTCCACCACCAGGCCCAGGTACAGCTCCTTTTGAACGGGCATTGTCTCCTCGACCAGCACCCGCTGGACCAACCGGCCCTCCGGGCCTGTCTGGTGCGTGACCAGCCTCATCCCCAGAATGCGGCCGGCGATCTCACGTGCTTCCTGGGTGTTGGCGGCCACCTTAACGCCGCCGCCCTTGCCGCGCCCGCCGGCATGAATCTGTGCCTTCACCACCACGTGGCCGCCGAGGCGCTCGGCGATTCCCGCCGCCTGTTCAGGGGTCTCCGCCACCTCGCCCCTCGGTACTGGAACGCCGAAGCGAGTAAGGATCTGCTTGGCTTGATATTCGTGAATTTTCATGACACAGCGATCCGCTATAATGAGGCGTCGCCGAGCGGCCGCGTTCAGAAACGGCCCTTTCCGCGACGCCAGATTGGGGAGTATACCACTCCGCACTCCGCATTTGACCTATGCCGGAACACTTATTGGCCGCGCTTCACCGCATGATTCAGCACAGGCATGACCTGAGCCGCGAGGAAGCGTGCGCCGCGATGGAGGAGATCCTGGAAGGCCAGGCCACCGACGCGCAAATCGCCGCCTTCTCCGCCGCGCTGGCGATGAAGGGCGAAACAGTGGAAGAGCTGGTGGGCTTCGCCGGGGCCATCCGCGCACACTCCGCTTCGCTTCGCGGCGCGAAGGCGGATGAATACCTGGCCGGCACCGAGCACGACGCCCTGGTCGATACCTGCGGAACTGGCGGCGACGCCAGCGGCACCTTCAATATCTCCACCGCCACGGCCCTTGCCGTCGCGGGAGCCGGCGTGCGCGTGGCCAAGCACGGCAACCGTTCCGTGACCAGCCGGTGCGGCAGCGCCGACGTGCTGGAAGCGCTTGGCGTGCGGATCGATATTCCGCCGGAGCGCGCGGGGAAGGCCATCCGCGAGATCGGCATCGGGTTCCTGTTTGCTCCGGCGGTGCACCAGGCCATGAAGTACGCGGCGCCGGTGCGTAAGCAGCTCCAGTTGCGCACGGTCTTCAATATGCTTGGCCCGCTGACCAATCCGGCGGGCGCCAATGCGCAAATTGTCGGGGTTTACGAGAAGTCGGTGGTGCGGCGGATTGCCGGCGCGCTCCACCAGCTCGGTTTGCGCCGCGGCTTCGTGGTCCACGGCGACGACGGGCTCGACGAGATCACCACCACCGAGAGGACGCTGGTCGCCGAGGTTTCCAGCCAGGGCGTCGAGGTCTATTACGTCTCGCCGGAGGATTTCGGAGTGCCGCGCGGCCGGCTGGAA
>JAPKYU010000362.1 GCA_026394175.1 Acidobacteriota bacterium
TACGAGTTCTAGCGACCAAGCGCATCACTACAAAACTCAAAGGCGCCAGGATCCTTCCTGGCGCCTTTTCCTTATGGAGCGCTGGCGTCCCGCCGGCCGGCCCCTACCAGCTCACCCTGGCGTACCGGCGTCCGCCGCGGCGGACAGGGCCGGCGGGCGAGGACGCCCGCGCTCCCAGGGGCTTGCTTACTTGAGAGGCGCGGTGACGGTGCCGATGGCGCCGGACTTCGCGTCGCGGATGATGATCCGTACCTGTGCGCACTTTGGCTGGATTTCCAGCGGAGCGTTCAACACCAGGCCGTCGCTCAGCAGGCGCTCTCGCTCGGCGGCGTTCAGCCTGATGGGCACCAGGCGGCCGATGCTTCCGACAACATTGCCCACTCCGTCAAGTTGAGCGAAGACGACGTCCAATCCCCCGCTCCAGGTGTCCTGCTTTTGCTCCAGCGCCAGCGAACTGGTATCGACGTCGATGTCGATTTGGCGCATGGAGGCGGACTCACCCGGCGTGCTGAACTTCGCGACGAAACCCACGCCGGTGGCATCGAGCGGGCTGCGTGCGGCGGTATTGATCGCGTCTTGCCGATGCGCTTCGTCCATGGGCTCGTCGGGCAGGGCGTAGTACCCGTGGCGATACCGCAGTTGGACGCCCGGGCGCTTGACCGAAACCTTGATGGTCCGGAACTTGCCGTCGAGCTTGATGTCAGAGGGGTAGTACCCAAGCGCGTAGGTCAACCGTGAATCGTCGATGGTGCGCCGGATCGCTCCCTCCACGTCGCCCGTACCCCAGCTCGCGCGGCCGCCGGTCTTATCGGCCAGGTCCTGCATGGTGCTGTGCGAGGCCAGCACGTCATCCGCGACCTGCGTATCGGCGAGCGACGGCCGCCGCGCCGGCCGGCCGCCAGTCTCCGCGCTGGAACTGGGATTCACAGTCGATGCGCTCATGAAAGCGCGCGCGTCGACCGGGTAGATGGCAACGTTGGCATTGGTTATGGCCTGTGCGGTGCGCTTAAGGTCGTCAGCGAAGTTCTTGACGCCTACATTTGCCTGGTTCACCTGGAAGTGCTCGTTACCGTACGTAAACGGAAAACCGCCCGAAATCCACACCAGGCCTTTGCGTCCGGGCAGCGCGGCGATATGACTCGAAATCGCCCCCAGCGCTTGCAGGGTGATCGCCATGCGCCGCTCGATGTAGTAGTTGCCGACGAGTTGGTTGCTGGCGTTGAGGAAAGCGTCCATGGCCTGGATAATCGCGAGTTCCGGTCCGGACAGCCCGGCGGTATTATCTTCCACCGGTGGCAATGAGGAGACATGCTCCGGGGACAGGCGCGCTTTGTAGTAACCGATGGCCCGCGCGAGCGCTTCCGCGCTGCCCGTGAAATCGTGCACGACACGCAACTGTGCTCCCAGCCCGTAGATTGCCACCCGGTCCTGCGGCTGGATCTGCTGCAGGAAACGCAACACTTCCCGCTTGGCATTCACCTGGTCGATCACGCCGGTGTTGAGGGTGTCGAACAGAATGACGGTGAGGTTCTGTGAGGCGCCCTGGCGCGACGGCAGGTTCGAAAACGTGTTGGGCGGCAGCGGCCCCGCGCGCCCGATGGCTTTCTGGTTCGATTCGATGGCGAACACCGAGATCTTCTGCGGCTTTCCCTGATCCGTCACTTCGAAGTCTTCTTGCTTCAAGTCCGTTATCGGCTGGCCCTTCTTGTCCCGTACAACGACGTCCACCTGCACCAATCGCGTAGTGACCCGCAGGGGAAAATTTTGGGCCGAAGTGGCCGGCGACTGGGCGTACAGCGAGAAAACCAGGCAGCAGGCACACAGAACAAGAAGGCGAGATCTCATGCCGTGCGATTGTACAGGTAGATCCCTGCCCGCAAGAAGCAGTTTAGCAGGCTGCTGAAAAAGGGGCGCACAGGC
>JAPKYU010000462.1 GCA_026394175.1 Acidobacteriota bacterium
CGATGATGCGGTCCACCAGCAGGAACGGAGGGCGATGCGGCAGGATCTTCTGTATTTCGTTAATGTCCAGGAGCATCGCTGTTCAGCCTGTAGACTGTAGGCTGTAGTCTGTAACCGCCCGCAGCCTGAAAGACGAGAGTATATGCGAACTGACGCCATCCTACAATTCATGCGTGAGCGCCGGCGCGACATGCTGGCCACGCTGCGCGACCTGGTCGAGCACGAATCGCCCAGCTCCGACAAGGCGGCCGTGGACCGCTGCCTGGATGTCGTGGCGCGCCGGGCGGAAGCCTTGGGCGGGCGCACGCGGCGCCACCGTGCGGCGGAATTCGGCGATCCGCTGCAGGCCGATTTCAGCTTTCAGGAGGGGGGTCGCGGCGCCGGCCGCCTGCTGGTGCTGGGCCACGCCGATACGGTCTGGGACCTGGGCACGCTCCAGCGCATGCCCTTCCGCGTGAAGGACGGCAAGCTTTACGGGCCCGGCGTCTTCGACATGAAGGCGGGCCTCACCTGCGCGCTGTACGCCATCCGGGCCATCCGCGAGCTCAAGCTGCCGGTCCGCAAGCAAATCACGCTGCTGGTGGTGAGCGACGAGGAGGTCGGCAGCAACTGCTCGCGGCCCATCACCGAGAGGCTGGCGCGCGGCTGCGACGCGGTGCTGGTGCCGGAGCCGCCGAGCGGGCCGCAGGGCGCGCTGAAAACGGCCCGCAAGGGCGTGGGCGAGTACCGCGTGACGGTACACGGGCGGGCCGCGCACGCCGGGCTCGACTTCGCTGCCGGGGCCAGCGCCACCGCCGAGCTGGCGCGCCAACTGGTGCGCATTGCCCGCTTCACCCGGCTGCGCAAGGGCATTACCGTCAACATCGGCGTGATCGGCGGCGGCTCCCGCAGCAACGTGGTGGCCGAGCAGGCCTGGGCGGAAATCGACGTCCGCATCGCCCGGCTCTCCCATCAGCAGTACATCGAGAAGCAGTTCTCGGGCTTGCGCCCCGTTGACACCAGGACCCGCCTGGAAATCACCGGGGGCCTGAACCGCCCGCCCATGGAGCGTAGCGCGGCGATCGCCGGGCTGTTCCGCCAGGCGCGGGAGCTGGCCCGCCCGCTGGGCGTTGACCTGCGGGAATCAATGGTTGGCGGCGGCTCGGACGGCAACTTCACCGCCGCGCTGGGCATCCCCACCCTGGACGGCCTGGGCGTGACCGGCCACGGCGCCCACGCCGCCGACGAACATATCGTGCTGGAGCAATTGCCGGTGCGCGCGGCGTTGCTCGCCCACCTGCTTGTCAGCTTCTGAGGAAGAAATTTGTGGAAGAGATGGAGCGGGGGGAATTCGGGATGGCCCTGCTCTGCCGGCGGGACGACCGCTACAGCTTCACTGCCAGCGCCGCTCTTCCCGCGCTTTCCTGGTAAAGCCGTGCTCGATTGAGAAGTACAGCAGGACGCCGGCGGCCCCGCGGTTCCCGGCAACTCCCACCGGGAAGGCGATGCCCCAGACCGCTTGCACGCCGCCCGCGCAATTCCGACCGACGCGGATTCCGGGGGAGAAGATGGCGCGGTTGCCGTAGGCCGCTCCGTGCGCGCCCGAATCGGGCGCGCCCACCGCCCCTACAACGCCGCTGTCGCCCGGTCAGGGACCTTTACGCGATTCGCGCGGCGAGATAGACTGACCCGGAGAGCAGCCGGGACGGGCAACGTCAGGTAGCGCGGCTGCGGCCGCGCGCACAAAGAGCAATCGCAAGATGACGGAGAACAAGATTCGGAACCTGCTCGAGCAGGTGCGGGCAGGCAAGCTGCACGTCGATGACGCGGTTCGGGAGCTGAAGCACCTCCCCTACGAGGACCTGGGATACGCCAAGATCGACCACCACCGCGCCCTGCGCCAGGGCATGCCCGAAGTGATTCTGGGGCGCGGCAAGCGGCCCGAGCAGGTCGTAGGCGTGGTGAAAAAGATGGCGCGGGTGTCGCCGAACATCCTGATCACCCGGGGCGACCAGCCGCTGTACCGCAAGGTGCGGCAGGCGGTGCGCGCCGCCCAGTTCCACCCCCTGTCCGGCGCCATCGCCATTCACCGCGACAAGACCATTTACGGGCGGGGCAAGATCCTGGTCGTTACCGCCGGCACTTCCGATATCCCGGTGGCCGAAGAGGCGCTGGTCACGGCGCACATCATGGGCAACGAAGCCGAGACCCTCTACGACGTGGGGGTGGCCGGCATCCACCGCCTGATGGGCAACCGCCAGGTGCTGGCCACGGCACGCGTGATCATTGTTGTGGCGGGCATGGAAGGGGCGCTGCCCAGCGTCGTGGCCGGCATGGTCGCCGTTCCCGTCATCGCCGTCCCCACCAGCATCGGCTACGGCTCCAGCTTCCAGGGTCTGGCGGCGCTGCTGGGCATGCTGAACAGTTGCGCCGGCAATGTGTCTGTGGTCAATATCGACAACGGCTTCGGCGCCGGCTGCGTGGCCAGCATGATTAATAGGCTGTAGGCTGTGGGCTGTAGGCTGTGGGCTGTAGGCTGTAGGCTGTAGGCTACGCGCTGCGATAGTCTTGAGCCTACAGCCTACAGCCGCACATCAACGAAGAACGCGCCGCGCGATTTCTGGCCGTCGCTCAGCCAGGTCTCGAGGCGCGTCTTGCCGGCCTTGAGCCGCACCTGGAATGTCACGCCGGCGGCGCCGCCGGGCACCGGCAGGCTTTCGTCCACGCCGCCAATCTGCAGCCGCGCGGTTTTCGCCTGGATGGGGAAATTGGCTTCGGCGGGCTGCTGGCGCAACGTGAATTCGTAGCGGCCGTCCCGCTCGATCTCGACCGCCCAGAATCCGTTGGCCTCCGGCGCTTTCCGGATCATCCCCTGGTTCCAGGGGACCTCCTCGCCGTGCCAGTCGTGACAGGTCAGGCGCGCGGGATTCTCGCGGTCGCTGCCCAGCACGATATGGCAGTACTCGTCGAAGCGGCGCGACACGCTGCCCCACCACTGCTCGTAGGCCGCGCGCAGGCGCTTCACCACCTCCGGGTGCTGCGCGGCCACATCGGCGGTCTGCCCCGGATCGGTCTGCATGTCGAACAACTCTTTTCCTTCGACCAGCCGCCATTGCCCGGTCATCACCGCCGACCTGGCCCACGGCTCGGGCGTTTCGCGCTGCTGTGTCTGCACCACAAGCGTGCGTTCCGGGAAACTGCCTTTGCTGGCCAGCAGCGGCGCCACGCTGGTTCCGTCGAAGGGCTGGCCGTCGGGCCGCTTCAGCCCGGCCAGCTCGATCAGGGTGGGTAGAAGATCGAAGTGGGCGGCCAGCCTGGGGATGTCCCGGCCGCCCTTCAGCCCCCCGCCCGGCCAGTACATGAACAAGGGAACACGGTGTCCGCCCTCGTAGGGCGAGGCCTTCTGCGCGCGCATTCCGGCGTTGAAGCCCTTCCACGCGCCGGCTTCGTTGCGCGGGCCGGCGGCGCCGGCCGCCGTTCCGTTGTCGGTCATGAAGATGAAAACCGTGTTGTCTTCCAGCCCCAGCTCCTTCAGCCGCTGCCGGAACCGGCCCACGTTCTCGTCGATGTTGGCGATCATGCCGTAGAAGGCGGCCATCGAGGCCGGCACGCCGCGCTCCAGGTACGGCTGCTTGTATTTCTCGTCCACGTTGTAGGGCGAGTGCGGCGCGTTGGTGGGCAGGTACAGGAAGAAGGGCCGGTTGCGATTAGCCTCGACGAACTCCAGCGCCTTCTGGAACCAGACGTCGGTGCAGTAGCCCTGGAATTTCTCCGGCTTGCCGTTGTGGAAGTAGGTGTCGTTGAAGTAGCTGTTGCCCCAGTAGTCGGGCGTCTGCGTGACGCCGCCGCCGCCGTGCACCAGCGCCTCCTGGAAGCCGCGGTCTTGGGGGCGGAAGGGGTAGTTGTCGCCCAAGTGCCACTTGCCGGTGACCGCCGTGCGGTAGCCGTTGGCGGCAAACACGTTGGCCATGGTCAGCTCGTCGCGCCGCAGCAGCGAGCGGCCGCGAATCGTGGCCCAGACCCCCGCCCGGCAGGAATATCGCCCGGTCATCAG
>JAPKYU010000691.1 GCA_026394175.1 Acidobacteriota bacterium
GAGCGGGATCGGGCGCACCGGCGGCGGCGGCTTTCAGACGAGCGGGCATTGGCCGTTCGGCGGCGGCCGGATCGGCCGGGCCGAGCGTCAGCCCGACGCGGTTGAAGTACTTCTGGAAATCAGCGAGGTGGGCGGCCAACAGCGCGCGGTATGGCGCCGCCCCCGCCCGGTCCATGTCGCGCGCCGAGGCGGCTGCCGGATCGGGGGTGCGGCGGCCGGCAAAACCCTGATAGTCGGTGGCGGCAGTGATCAGGAGAATTGCTTCGTCGGCGTTGCGCACCCGCAGCCGGTTATCCTCGACGGCTGCCGCCCCGCCCCGTAACCGCAGGCGCAGGCGCGCCGCGTACTTCATGCCCTTGCCGTCGGTGCCATTGTTCAACTGTCCGGTCATCAGCAGGCCGCGCGGTCCTTCGCCGGTCACCGTGAAACGCTCCGGGCGGTCCAGCGTGGCGAGAAATGTGATACGGCCGGGCTTGTCCGCCGTCAGGCGGATAACAATGGCTTCGTGGGGCGCGCTCGAAAACGCCTCGCGGCGGTACTTGACGCCGGCTTGTTCGTACTCCACGCGGGCGACCGCCTGGGCAAGATCCAGTTCCCGCCGGTAATTGCGCACCTCGCCCGATGCCCCCTCAAAACGAAGGCGGAGATTCCCCAGCACCTGGTAGGAGCCGTAGGGGACCTCCTTTCCGCGCGCTCGAGCCGACCCGACGCCCTGACAGGTGAAGTGGGCATAGACCAGTTTCTCGGCCTCGACGTTGCGGCCTTCCAGCAGCAGGCGGCGGATTTCCGCCAGGTAGCCGGCGGCATCAGGCCGGTCCGCGTCCTGCCTGGAGCCGGACCACAGCGTGCCCTCGTTGAGGATGATCCGCTCTTCGTCTGTGCCGCCAAATACCATCGCCCCCAGCCGGCCGTTGCCCAGCGGCAGCGCTTGTGTGAACTCCCGGGCAGCGGCGTCAAACCAGATCACCAGGTCCGGTGACGCTCCGGACAGCCCGGACGCGATGCAAAACACAGCCGTTGCGATGGTTGCCAATGTTGCACGTCGCTTCATGGGCCTTAAGGAAACCACAACCGCAGCCGGAAGTTCAACGCCGGCGAAAAATCACAGGGGCGCTTGCTCAACACAAAGGCACGAAGACACAAAGACTCAAAGAAGCCACGACCCGCCGCCTTCGTGTCTTCATCCTTTGTGACTTCGTGCCTTTGGTCTTTGTGTTCAAGCCTCCGCTCCTTTGGGTGCGAAACGCCGGTTCTGATAAGCTTGCGGCATTCGTATGCGTTATCTTGCGCTGTTTTGCCTGGCTGCATCCTGCGCGGCCGCGGAACCGGCGGCGCCGGCGAAGCCGCTTTCACTGTGGTACCGGCAGCCCGCCAGGGAATGGGTCGAGGCGCTGCCGGTCGGCAATGGCCGCCTGGGGGCGATGGTGTTCGGCGGGGTGGCGCGTGAGCGCATTCAGTTTAACGAACACACGGTGTGGACCGGCGAGCCGCACGATTACGCGCACCCCGGCGCCTATAAACACCTGGCCACGCTGCGGACTCTTCTCTTCCAAGGCAAGCAGGCGGAAGCCGAAAAGCTGGGCATGGAAGAGTTCATGAGTGTGCCGCTGCGGCAGAAGTCGTACCAGGCTTTCGGCGACCTCCTGCTCGACTTCCCAAACATCAATGAAAATGAAATATCCGAATACCGGCGGGAGCTGGATCTGGACGAAGCGATTGCCTCCGTGCGATACACCCACCGGGGCGTCCTCCATACCCGTGAGGTGTTCGCGAGCTGGCCAGCGCAAGTGATCATGGTGCGCCTGTCGGCTTCGCGGCCCGGCAGAGTGTCGCTCGAGGCCTCGTTGAGCGCGGCCCACAAGGAAGCGGCCGTCTCGGCCCTATCGAAGAACGAATTGTCAATGGCCGGCCGCGTGGCTGATTCGGCGATTCGCTTCGAGGCGCGGTTGCTCGTTTTGGCGAAGGGCGGCCAACAAGAGGTCCGAGGCCAGAAGATCGCGGTCACGGGCGCCGATAGCGCGGTGCTGATCCTTTCCGGCGCGACCAATTTCAAGAATTACAGGGACGTGTCCGGAGATCCCAGGCAGCGGAACGATGGCGCGCTGGCCGCGGTCCGCGGCAAGCCGTTCGAGCAGTTGCGCGGAGCGCACGTCGCCGATCATCAGCGTTTGTTTCGCCGCGTGGCGCTGGATCTGGGCGCCACCCCGGCCGCTGCCTTGCCGACCGACGAACGGATTCGCGGCTTCGCGTCCGGCAATGACCCGCAGCTTGTCGCACTGCTGTTCCAGTACGGACGCTACCTGATGATGGGCTCCAGCCGTCCCGGGGGGCAACCGGCCAACCTGCAGGGCCTCTGGAACGACTCGAACCGGCCTCCCTGGGACAGCAAGTACACGGTCAACATCAATACGGAAATGAACTACTGGCCGGTAGAAGTCACCAACCT
>JAPKYU010000237.1 GCA_026394175.1 Acidobacteriota bacterium
ACCTCTCGCCTTTCCCCAGAAATCTCGGCGACCTGCTCCGGCGGTTTGACCGGGTGCTGGTGCCGGAAATGAACCGCGGCCAACTCGTGGCGCTCCTTCGGGCCGCGTACCTGGTGCCGGCCGAGCGCTTCAGCCAGGTGAACGGCAAGCCTCCGGCATCCAGCGGGCAGTCTTCCGCAAAGGTGCGGATCTTGCCCACCTTGCGCTGCTCAACGCGGAACAATACAAGAAGGTGAGTGGAGCCTTCGAGCTTGACCGCAGCCGCGGCTGGCGGCGCAGCCGTACTTATCGTGCCGCCTTCCAGACGGCAGCCGCAGGCGCCGCCTGGACTCCAGCAGCAGGAGTTGTGCCGGCCGCTCACCACGGGAACAGCGTAGCCAAGCCATGCCGGTTGCTCCTGGCTGGTTGTCAATGTGCGGAACTCCCTTTCCAGGCCGCCGGCCGCCGAACGGGTCTGCAGCTTCGCGTTCTCCACCCGCGGCTGTTGCGCCACAGCCGCGACGCCAAACGACAAGGCCAAGAGCAGGATACGTTTCATACCGCCTCCCGAAAAGCAGCCGCAGATTTCGCGGATTGCACAGATTCCAGATTGTGAGGCATTCAATCTGTGCAATCTGCGCAATCTGCGGCTGAAGCCCCGGCTACTTGTTCAGCAGCTCGAGCATGTAGTCGGTGGCTTCCTTCGACTTCATGGTCGAAAGATGCCGGACGATTTCCTTTTTCAGCTCGGGGTTGGTCTCCTTGCGCGCCAGCTCGACCAGCGCATGCGCGTTTCGCTGCATGGCGAGGCCGCGAATGATGTCCTTGCGGACGTCGGCCGATTGGTTGGCGCTGTAAAGCGATGCGAAAGCGTCGCCCACCTTGCTCGAAGGCATCATTCCCAGGCTGCGGATGGCCGAGCGGCGAAGTTTCTCGTCCTTGTCGCCGCGGGCGATCTCGATCAGCTTATCGGCGTTGCCCGACATCGCCAGCGAGCCGAGAATCTGCTCCCTGACGTCACTATTGGACTCACTGCCATAGAGGTCCCACAGCTCGTTCTTGCCGCCCATCATTCCCAGCAGGCGGATCGCTTCCTTGCGCAGATCGGGGTTGCTCTCGCTTTTGGCGACAGCCAGGATGCGGTCGCGCTGCCCGGCCATCATGAATCCCTGCAGGACCGTGCGCTTCGCATCCACGTCGTTCGAGGCCTGATAGATCTCGGCCAGCGTCTGGGCGTCCTCTTTGCCGAACATGCCCAGGTACCGGATGGCCCGCAGTTGCAGGTCGGGATTGGCGCCGCCGCGGGCCACCTGGGCGAGCAGGTCGCGGGCCTTTGGCGAGCGGCTCTGCGCCAGCACGAACAGCGCCCGCTCCTTCAGCTTCGGCGGCCGGCTGCTTTTCAGGAATTTCTCCAGGATCGGCACAGCCTGTTCCGGGTCGCTGTTCTGCAGGCCGGTGAGCGCCAGCAGCGTCAGTTCATCGTCCTGCTCGCCCTGTGGCGAAAGGGGCTGCCCCGCGGCCTGCTTGATTTCCAGCTCCAGCGCTCTCGTGTCGTTGGCCCAACGGCCGTTGGGATAGGTGTTCAGCAGCGTTTGAACGGTGAGGAGGGCCTGGTCGCGCTGGCCCAGCTTATTCTGGGCATAAGCTTTCCAGTAGAGCGCGCCCTCGGCGCGGCGGCCGTTCAGCTTGCCGGCCTCGGTGAAATACTCGGCGGCCTTGTCCCACTGGCCGCGGTCCAGCGCCCCGGTGCCGCGCTCGTACGCGCTGTCCTCGGAGCCCCGGGATTGCCGGCTCCGCTCGATGATGGATTTGCGCGCCTCATCGAGACGCTTGCGCGCTTCCTCCGCCGCGTCGCTGCTCCGCTGCTGGGTGACCTGCGAAGTAAGCGCCTGCTCGGTCAGCGCGGCCATCAGTTGCTCCAGGGCTGCATCACTGCCCGCCTGAGCGCGCGCCTGCTCATCGCCGGGCAACGGAACCGCCAAGACACAAAGACACAAGGCTGCACGGATCAATGCGCTTCTATAAGCCATTGGGTTTCTCCTCCTGCCGGCGGACTTTGGATTCCACTACGCGTAGCTTGAACAGGATGTCGCCGGATTCGATTTGCCGCTGGATTCTCTCCAGTTCGCCTCCGGAAAGGGTTGAGGGGCTGTGCGCGATTTCCAGCAGCACCCGCTCAAGGTCGTCGAGCACAGCCGTTATGGCGGGATCGCCCGCGCGGGCCGCAGCTTGGCGGTAAAGGCGGTTGTCGCCCACCAGGTCGGCGGCCCATTGCCGTTCGCTGGAAACATCGAGTTGCGGCCCGGGATTCGCATTGGCCAGCTCGATGAGGATCATCTGCGAGCGTTCCAGATGCTCGCCGACCGCGACCAGCAGGATGCGCTCGCGGACCTGCTCGGGGATCGGTTGCCGGGCCACCGTCTGCGGGCGCGGCCAGAAGCGCCCCAGCAGGAAGGCGGCAACGATGAGGACGGCCATGGCGGCGGCCAAGGCCAAGCGCCGCCAGGTGGCAAACAGTGCCGTGAGCGTAAGCGAGCGGACCGCTCCCTCATCCCGCTGGGCGGGACGGCACTGTTGCAGGCGCGGTTCCAGCCGCTGCCACACCGCGGCTGCATAGTTCTCGCCCGGGTCCGGCGCCGGCATTTGATCCACCGCCGCCAGCACCCGCTCCAGCGACTGGTAGGCCGCCCGGCATGTTGCGCAAGCGGCCAGGTGCTCGCCTATGGCCGCGGCGCCCTTGGCCTCGCCATACCGGTACCAGACCAGTTGTTCCTCGCTCAAATGCATTGTCATCCCGTCAATCTGTGCAATCTGCGAAATCTGCGGCTTCGGTCCCTCACAACAGCGGCTGCAAAGCTTCCCGCAATTTCTGCACGGCGCGAAAGACGCAGTTCTTGGCCGCGTTTTCGCTCATGCGCAGCTCGCGGCTGATCTCTTCGATCGGGCAGCCCTGGTAGTGCCGCAGAACGAAAGCCGCCCGCTCGGTGGGGCTGAGGCGCCCGAGGGCAGCCGTCAGCCGCCGCTGGACTTCCGCGCTCAACAGCAGCCGGTCGGGGCCGGGGGCGGTGTCGCGGGCCGGCACGGCGTCGCCGGCGTCGCTCCCGACGGCCTGCAACTCCACGCGCCCTGCGTCGTGGCGGCGTGTGCGCAGCAGATCCAGCGCGCAATTGACCGCGATGCGGTGTAGCCAGGTGCCCGGCTGGGCGCGGCCGTCGAAGCGGTCGAAGCTGCGATAGGCGCGCAAAAACGTTTCCTGTACCACTTCCTCGGCATCCTGCTGGTTGCCGGTCATCCGCCAGGCGAGGCCGAACAGGGCACGGCTGTGCTGCTCGACGAGCAGACGGAATTCCTCCTGCCTGCCGATCTCGGGTCGGCTCACTGCCGCCTCGCTCCCTGGCATTCGTTATCCTTAGACCGGGCTTCGGCGTTCCGGTTAGTAGAAATCGAGGCTGTAGGCCGTGGGCTGTAGGCTGTAGGCCCTTCCGCCGCTCAGAGATCGCGCTCAGAGAGCCGCAGGACTGGTTGCAGACGCTCCCGCCACCCACAGCCCACAGCCCACAGCCTACGGCCCACAGCCTACAGCCAAAAGGTGTTGCGAAGCGGATGGAATGGGCGTAATTTTTACCTTGCCGCTCCCCGCGGCCAAGTCACGGAGGTGGGCCATGCGTGCTGTTGCACCTCGCATGCTGATCGTTTTGTTTGTTATCTGTCTGTCGGCCGGGCTGGCGCCGGCGCAGGACTTCCGGGCCACGATCCTCGGTCAGGTGGCTGACAAGACCGGCGCGGCAATCCCGGAAGCAACCGTGGTTGCGACCAAGAACGATACCTCGGAAAACTTCACCACGAAAAGCAATGCCGAGGGCATGTATTCGTTGCCGATGCTTATGCCGGGAACCTATACGGTGACCGTCGAAGTGATCGGATTCGCCAAGACAGTGCACCCGAATATAACCGTGTCAGTGGACCAAAAACTGAACCTCAACTTCGCGCTCGAATTGAAGGCCGTGCAGCAGGAGGTGACGGTCCTCGAGAGAGCCGAGGTCGTTGAGTCGGCGACCGGCTCGGGCGGCGTTTTGTTCGATCCGGAACAAACCTCGAACCTGCCGCTGAACGGCCGCCAGGTCTATATGCTGCTGGAACTGGCCGAGGGCGTGATGTTCACGCAGACGGAGTTCGGCGCCACCGGTTTTTCGGGCACGCGCGGCTGGGACGTCAACGACAAGTATGTGATGAACGGCGCCCCGCAGGGGCTGAACCGCTTCATGTTGAACGGCGCGCCTATCAGCACGGAAGGCATGTGGCAGGTGTCCCCCAATGTCGAGGCGATCAGCCAGTTCAAGGTAATGACCAACATGTACGACGCGTCGATCGGGCGCACGGGCGGCGGCCTGGTGAACACCACCCTGAAGTCCGGGGGCAACCAGGTGCACGGCTCGCTGTTCAATTTCATGCGGAACTCGATCCTCGACGCCAACACCTTCCAAAACAACATGGTGGGCGATCCGCGCGGCAAGCACATCACCAATCAGTTCGGGGGGACCGCCGGCGGGCCGATCCGGAAAGGCAAGACCTTCTACTTCGGCAGCTACGAGGGTTTCCGAGAGCGCGTGCCCTTCCCGCGCATCTCCAGCACGGTGCCTCCTTATCTGCGGCCAAGTGCGGCGGACGGCAGCGTGGATTTCAATACCATTCCGGTGAACGTGTACGACCCGCTGACGACGTACTGCAACAGGACCGACGCCGCGGGCCTCTGTAACCAGTGGTACCGGCGCCAATTTCCCAACAACAAGATCCCGGCCGCGCGTATGGACCCCATCGGCGTGAAAATCGTGAGCCTGTTTCCTGCGGCCAACGCCCCCGGCTGTGGGCTCGGCGCAACCAGGCAAGCGTGCCCCGAGCAGAACAACTTCTTCGCCACCGGGAACATCGGCAAGTACCGTTACAACCAGGAAATGGTCCGCGTCGATCACACCATGAACGAAGCGAACCGTTTCAACGCCACCTTCACCCACCAGCTCGGCTTCGAGGACCGCAACAACAACGGCTTCCCGCCGCCGGCGGAGATCGGTAACATCATCGCGCAGCGGAAGAACTTCAACATCATCCTGGGCTGGACGCACATGTTCTCGCCGCGGCGATTGGGCGACCTGCGCTTGTCCTTAGGGCGGTATGACCAGCGCTTTCCTACCGGCGAGCGCAGTTTCGGCCTGACGGCCGAGTCGCTGGGCATGAAGATGCCCGACATCCCCACCATCGACTTGAAGACAGCGCCGACCATCCAGACCTCGAACTACGAGGACATCATCGGCAACAGAATCACCGGATATGCAAATACCCACTTCAATATCGGGCCCAGCATCAGCCAGACTTCCGGGCGCCACACGATGCGCTATGGCGGCGAGTTCTCCAACAATCAGTGGGGCAGCCCGCAGGTGGGCTATGCGCGCGGGCTGTTTTCCTTCACGAACGTGATGTCGCGACGCCAGCCCACCACCGGCAGCGACGGCCGCGACCTCGCCAGTTTGCTGCTCGGTTACCCGGCCTCAGGGTACGTGGACTGGAACGACACGGTCTTTGAAAGTTGGAAATACATGGCCGTTTTCATCCAGGATGATTGGAAAATCCGCCGCAACCTGACACTCAACTTCGGGTTGCGCTGGGACGTTCAGACCTCGCTGAAGGAACGCTTCGACCGGGTCAATGCCGGTTTCTGCTTTACCTGCGTCAGCCCGCTGGACAAACTCGTTGACCATCAGAAGTATCCCTTGCTGCCGAACCCACTGCGAGGCGGGCTGCTGTTTGCGGGCAAGGACGGGTTGCCGCGCGCACCCTTCAACACCTATTACGATCAGGTCCAGCCGCGCCTCGGGTTGGCCTGGGCCGTCACGCCGCGCACGATCATCCGCGGCGGCACGGGATTGTTTTACTCGTTTGGCAACCAGAAGGACACCAATACGGGGTATAACGAGCGCACGGACTACATCTACTCTCTCGACGATGGCCGAACGCCCAACCCGTACGCTCCGCTCAGCAATCCTTTCCCGGACGGCACCATGGCCCCTACCGGCGCCAGCGCCGGCCTGATGACTTCGCTGGGCAGCCGCCTCGGTTTCGAGTCGCCAACGCGGCGCATTCCCCGCACCGTGCAGTACTCCTTTGGCGTACAGCGCGAACTGCCATGGAAGATCCTGCTGGACACCAAGTATTCAGGCAGCCGAACCAGCCGGCTCCCGATCGGCTCCGGTTACAGCAACCCGGGCACCCAATGGAACACGATTTCCGAGCAGGAGCGCGCGGCCGGGGAGGCAAACGCCGCCTTCCTGGATACGCTCGTAACCAATCCCTTCTACGGCATGATCGACCCGACCACCAATGTCGGACGGCCCACCACCCTCAACGCCTGGAAGCTGATGCGGCCGTTTCCACAGTTTGACGGGCTTCGTGATGTTACCGACCCGGCAGGGAGAGCCTGGTATGATTCGCTTCAGGTGCGGGTCGAGAAGCGCGCGTACGGCGATCGCCCCGGACGCGGCCTGACCTTCGTTGCTTCCTATACCTGGCAGAAGAACTTCGACCGCTTGCACTATCTGAATGGCGCCAGCGACGAAGGCAAGTACCCGAACACCGAACCGGTTCGCCAACTGGTCAGCTACGACCGTACGCACAACCTTTCTCTCAGCGGCGTCTGGAACCTGCCGATCGGTAAAGGCGGCTTCATCGGCCGCAGCGCCAGCGGATGGAAGAAGGAAGTGATCAGCGGTTGGGCGATGGACTGGATCTTTACGCATCGCTCGGGGACACCCACACCCTGGCCGGATGCCATCTTCGGCTACGGCTGCACAACCTACAAGGTGGAGCAGCCGACCATTGGGCGGTGGTTTGAGAACACCATCTCTTGCTACAAATCCCGGCCCGGGTGGAACAACCGCACAGTTCTGGACCGCTTCCCGTGGATTCGCAACTCCTGGGCGCCGCAATTGGCCGTGACCGCACGCAAGACCTTCAGCCTGACCGAGCGTTACAAACTGGAATTGCGCGCCGAGAGCTTCAACACCACCAACACGCCGATTTTCCCGTCGCCGTCCACGTCGATCGGCACGGCCCCGACTGTCAGTACCGCCGGCATTTGGGCCGGACTGGGAACCATCAAGCTGCAGCAGCAGAATTTCCCGCGCAATATCCAGGTCTCGATGAAGCTCCGCTTCTGAAGAGCGGCTGTAGGCTGTGGGCTGTAGGTCTTGCGGGCCGCAGCCTCGCCCTGCTATCTCGGAGACTCGGGTGTGCCTACAGCCCACAGCCTACAGCCCACAGCCGTCGTGATTACTTGCCACTCTTCTGATTGGATTGGAACAGCGTCCAGGGGCCGGCTTTCATGTCGCGCAGCTTGGGCGCCATCCAGGAGTATTCCGGGTGCGCCTTCAGAAAGGGGGCGGCCAGGAAATTGCGGCCACAGGGGTTGCCCATGCGTGCCCGGAAGCTCAGCGCTTCGGTCATGCGGCTGTCGGTGACCTTGGCCTGGATGGCGCCGCCCGGATAATACGGCCCCCATTCCCAGATCGGCTCGCCGCGCGCCGACAGGTCCCCGTGCCCGCACAGGCCGCGCTCGTTGGGCAGTTCCTTGTTTTCGAAACTGTCGAAGTGGTCGGCCAGAAACTTCTCGCCCAGGGCCACGTCGATCTTCCCCTTCCACTGCTTCATGAGCTGTTTCCAGCGGGCACGGCGGGCGTTGGGCGACGACTCCGGGTTGTTGGGGTCGAACTTGGTTTCCTCGGCCAGCACCTTCTCGTCGCTGGCGAAATTCGAGCCGGCGAAGTAGCCGTCCTTGGTGCGCCAGACGCGGTGGTGCTTCAGCCCCAGCTCGAACTGCGCGATCTCGCCGGTCTTGCGGTCGGCGAGCAGCCAGTCATTGGCGTAGCCGCCGTTGTTGCCATCCAGCATGGTGCGCACGTAATCGTCAATCGAGTTCGAATACTGGAAGGCCTTGCGGGCGCGCGAAAACTCCGGCTTGCCGTTGGGGTCGAAACCCTCGAACTGGCTGATGGTGGTTTCCGTCACCATCAGGCCGGCGGAAGTGACGCCGAAGTCGTCGTCGCTGATGATGATGCCTGGAAAGCCGTCCATAAACATGCGGTAGCCGCGCTCCGGCGCGATATCGAAGATGACGCGCCAGCGCGAGCCCACCATGTAGTTGGTCCAGGCGTTGTGGCCCATGACAATGCCGCCGCCGCGGGTGTAGCTGCCGGTGGCGACGAAGGCGCTGCAGTTGCCGGGGCTGACCAGGCGCGGCGCCTGCGCCACCTTGTCGCGCTTGTCCAGCCAGGGCACGTAGTAGTCAGCCAACTCTTCCATGGCGTTGAGCGCGATCACGTCGTCCAGGTCCATGGCTGCGCCTTGCGCCTGCAGGCCCTCGGCGATGCCCGTCAGCTCGCGTTGGTACTCGGGCTCGACCTTGGGCCAGAGCATCTCGCGCGCCGTCTTGCGGAAGAAGCCCCAGTCGCGCTTGGTGCTGTGGGTGTCAACCAGCTTGACGGCTTCAAACGCGTCCTCGATCTCGCGCGCCAGCAGGTAGCCGTGCTGGTAGCCGATGCGCTCCGGCGAGCCTTCCAGGTGGACGTACACCCAGCCGTTGCGGTCGAAGCGGTATGCGCCCTTCAGGCGGGCGTTGTCGGCCGCGCGCTTGCCGCTGATCTGACCTTTCGCCGGACGCTGGTCAGGTGCTGACGCCTTGCTGCCGGTCCACGGCCGCAGTATGACCGCGGAAAGTCCCAGCAATACGGTGATGACGGCCAGATTGGCTGTAATCCTGGCGAATCGCATGCCCACTCCTCTCTTCTGAATGTTAGCCGCAGATTGCGCAGATGACACAGATTATCTGTGCAATCTGCGGCTAAAGGGTTACGGGATGCGGAAGCGGTAGGGCGCGGAGCGGCGCTGCTTGTTGACCGTATCGCGCCAGTCGCCGATCCAGTCCTCGCGGAAGCGCTCGCTCAAATCGATGTCGGCCACCGCCACGCCGGGCCCCTTGTCGTGCGGCACGGAGGCCAGTACGCGGCCCAGCGGGTCGATGATCTCGCTGTCGTAGTCGTAGCCGGAGGTGGCCAGCCAGATGCCGTTCTCGATGGCCCGGGCGCGCACCAGCGGCTGGCGGCCGCCCCAAATGGGCACCAGGATCAGGTCCGCCCCGTTCAGCGCCAGCTCGCGGGCCGGCTCGACGAACGAGGCGTCGTGGCAGATCATGATGCCCACCCTGCCGAAATCGGTGGTGAAGACAGGGAAAGAATCGCCCGGCGCGATGCCCCCGGCCACCTCTTCGCGCGGCAACTGCACTTTGCGGTACTTGCCGGCCACGCGCCCCTCGCGGTCCAGCAGCACGCCGGTGTTGAAAACGTCGATGCCGTCCCGCTCGACGATGCCGAAGACGATGTAGGCCTGGTGCTGGCGCGCCACGCGGCCCAGCCGCTCGGTGGCCGGGCCGGGAATCGACTCGGCTTTTTCATCCAGCGTCTGCTTGGCCCCGATATGGTTGATGGTTTCGCCCAGCACCAGGATGTCGGGATGATGTTCCGAGGCGGCCTTTTCGGCGAGCTGCGCGAACTGCTCCACGGAATCTGCGGGCGTCTTGGAATTGCGCGGGCGCAGCCAGAGCGCGGCCACGCGCACTTTCCGCGGAGCGGGCGGCTCGGCGCGCGTGAAACTCAGCTTGTCGAACGCCACAGAGCCGGTGGCGGTCCATTGCAGTACCAGCTCGACGTCCACGGCATTGGTCTTAGGCGGCGCTTGCGCCACGCGGTCAGACTCGATCACGCCTGCCGGTTGCGCCGCGCGCCGGTAATCCCAGACGTAGGTTGGCGCCACCCCATTACCATAGTCGCCGCGCCAGCGCAGCATGACGGTAACGGATTCCCGCAGCGCGGCGATGTCGCGCGGCAAGGCCCGGGCGCGGAAGCGGTACCAGGCGCCCGCCTCGATGCCCTCCAGATGGCACGTCCAGCCCCCGTACACGTAGCGTTTCCCACCCGATGCCAGCTTCAACTGATAGCCGGCCGCGGCGGGGGAGGGAACCGCTTCGGTACGCGGCGCCGTTTGCGTGCGCGGGGCGAACGGCTTCCATCCCGAAGCGTCCGCCGGGATCAATTCCTGTGCGGCCGAGGTACCGGCTGCCAGGAGAACCACGAATACCCAGAGCATCATGAGCGGATGTTAAACCACAAAGGCACCAAGGCACAAAGCCTCAAAGAAGTGCTACGATGCGCGTCATGAGAATCGCAATTGGTTTAGGGGTCGCCATGATGCTGGCAGCGATGGCAGCCGGCCAGACGCGGCAGGTGATCGATGCGCATGCGCACGTCGGGATGCCGGGCGGCAAGCACGATGTGGCCAAGTCCGCCGCCCTCGCCATCCGCGTCATGGATGCCAACGGCGTCAGCAAGACGGTGGATTACAGCGGCAGCTACGGAGAGGCACTGCGCGATAAGATCGCTTATTACAACCGCCAGTACTCGGGCCGCTTCGTCACCTGCGTCAACATCCCGTGGGAGCGGATCGACGAGCCGGAATTCCCGAAAAAGGCCATGGCCATTGTCGAGCAGGCCTATAAGGACGGCGCCCGCTGCGTGAAGGTGTTCAAGAGCCTGGGGCTGGGCGCGCGGGATTCTTCCGGCAAGCTGGTGCGGGTGGACGACCACCGCGCCGACGCGGTGTGGTCCAAGGCCGGCGAGCTGCGCATGCCGGTCATGATCCACACGGGCGACCCCGCCGCCTTCTTCCGCCCGCCGACTCCCGACAACGAGCGTTACGGAGAACTGGGCGTCCACCCGGAATGGTCGTTCTACGGCCCGCAATGGCCGAGCCGGGAAGAGTTGCTGGCCCAATTGCTCCGCGTGGTCGCCAACCATCCCGAGACCGACTTCCTCGGCCTGCACTTCGGCAACAATCCGGAAGACATCCGCTGGGTGACGCGGGTGATGGAGCGCTTCCCGAATTTCTGGCTGGACACCGGGGCGCGGGTGGGCGAAATCGGCCGCTACAACCCGGCCGAGCTGCGCGCCGTGTTCCTGCGCTTCCAGGACCGGGTGCTGTTCGGCACCGACGCCGCCTATGAAGACGACCACCTGACGCTCGGCGTGCCCGAGCCGCGCTCCAAGACCATCGAGGAATCGCGCGAGTTTTTCCGCCGCCACTGGGAATTCTTCGAGACCGACCACCGCAACATTGAGCACCCCAGCCCCATCCAGGGCAACTGGAAGGTGAACGCCATCAACCTGCCGCCCGAGGTGCTGCGCAAGCTGTACGCGGAGAATGCCAGGCGTTTGATCCCGGCGTTGAGGTAGAGCCGAGCCACAGATGGCGCAGATTTCACCGATTCTGAATCTGTCTCATCTGCGAAATCTGCCGCCTGGTGTTTATCGCGTTTTCTCCAACTGAAGCTGCAGGTACGGGATGAACGTGCTTTCGCGGGAGTCGATGGTGAGCGGCTGCGCCGCCGCCAGCGCCAGCCCGTCCGATTCGCCGTTCATCATGCCCCTGACCAGCGCCGCGTCCACCGGGACCGCCAGCCATCCTTCCTGGCGGGCCTGAGCGGTCGCCGCCTGCCACGCGAAGCCCAGGCTTGACGGCGGCGCTTTCTCATTCCATTGGCCCTTGACGGCTGAAACCCGGAGCTGTCCGGCGGTTTGCCCGGGGGCATGAACGAACAGCACCGCCTGCTTCACTTGGTAGCCGGGCCACTGCCGGAGTCCCGGGAAGTCGAGCAGGGCAAATCCGTCCGGGCCGAGGGGAAGCGCCTGTTCCGTGCCGTAATTCTTCACCTCGGCGGCGGCCTTCACCGTAAGCGCGGTATCGGCCAGGGCGGGCAGCTTCATGTCGGCCGAATCGCAGGCGCTGCTCGGCGTTCCGGTGATCTGGAAATCGTCGAAGTCGCCGCTCTCATCGAACGAGCCGAGGCCGACGCGGCCATAAGGGAACAGCCCTTGGTTGACGGAAAGCAGGGGCTCGGCCGAGCCGTCCATGTAGACGGCCACCCGCGTGCCCTGCCGCACCAGCTTCGCCGTGTGCCATTCCTTGTCCGGCAGCGCGGGCGGCCGGTCGGGGTCGTCGATGCGGGCGCGCTCGCCGCCGTCCACGCGGAAGATGCCGTTGTGCACTTTCTGCTGCGTACCGCGGTCTACCGA
>JAPKYU010000516.1 GCA_026394175.1 Acidobacteriota bacterium
AGCGGGTAAACAGCACGCTGCGGCAGCCGAACGCGACACGCCACTCCTACCGCGATGCCAGGGGGCTGGCGGTCCCGGCGCAGCCCGGCGACCAGGGCCAGCCGCCGAGGGGGACATCCAACAGCGGCCCGGTGGACGCGAAGCTGTTGAACGCCGGCGACCCGGCGGGAGGCGTCGAGATCCGCCCGGCCGCGGAAGGCCAGTCCGCGTACCTGCAACTGGAGTTTGCCGAGCCCTTCGAGGCACGGTCGGTCTGGATCAACAGCGCCGCGGTTGTCGCGCCCGGCGCCGGCCGTGGGGCGGGCCCCGGCGCTGGGCCGGGGGTCGGCGGCTTCGGCGCCGCCAGTGCGATGACGCTCGAAGCCTCGGACGATGGCGTTCAGTTCCGGAAGGTTGCCGGCATCGGCGGGGGCCCCGGGGGCGGCGGCCGCGGAGGAGTCCAGCTTCCTATGACAACGAATTTTCCCGCCACCCGGGCGAGGTACTTCCGCTTGGTTTCCACCCAGGCGCGCCGCATCTCCGAGGTCCGGCTTTCTGGGGCGGGGCGGATCGTCAACTGGAGTAGCAAAGCCAGCTTCACAATGGTTAGGGGCGGGTTCGGGCCCGCGCTGCAGCCGGTAACGACAACGGTTGAGCCGCCCGGCGGACCCGTCATCGATCCCGCCTCGGTTCTCGACATCACCCAGTTCATGGACGCGCAGGGCCGGCTCAACTGGCAGGCGCCCGCCGGGAACTGGACCATTCTCCGCATCGGACACACCACCACCGGCGTTGAGAACCATCCCGCGCCGGATGGCGGCGGGGGGCTGGAAGTCGACAAGTTCAGCAAGGAGGCCTACGATTTCCACTTCAATCAGTTCTTCGGAAAGTTGTTCGATGTGATCGCTCCGCTGGCCGCCAAGGGGTTGGCGGCTTCGATCATCGACAGATACGAGACCAGCATGCAGAACTGGACCGTGCGGTTTCAGCAGGAGTTCCAGCAGCGCCGCGGATACGACCTGCGAAGGTACATGCCGGCCATGCTGGGCCGGGTGATCGGCAGCGCCGAAATCTCCGAGCGCTTCCTGTGGGACGTCCGCAAGACGCAAGCCGAACTGATGCAGGAAAACTACTACGGCCGCTTTGCCGAAGACCTCCACCAGCGCGGGATGCGGTGCTTCATCGAGCCTTACGATCCGGGCAATTTCGACGAGATGCCGACCGGCCAGTACGCCGACATGCCCATGGGCGAGTTCTGGCTGGGTCAAGCCAATCATCACAGCATCAAGCTGGCAGCCTCGGTCGCGCACGTGTACGGGAAGAAGGTAGTCGGCGCGGAATCCTTCACCGGGCAGACGAAATGGCAGGAACACCCGTACTGCATGAAGACGCTGGGCGACTATATGTATACCCAGGGGCTAAACAACTACGTCTTCCACCGCTACTGCCATCAGCCCCATCCGGACGTCGCGCCGGGCATGACCATGGGGCCGTGGGGATGGTACTTCGACCGGACCAACACTTGGTTTGAGAAGTCCGGCGCTTGGCTCCAGTACGTGGCCCGGGCCCAGAACATGCTGCGGCAGGGCTTGTTCGTAGGGGACCTGCTCTATTTCACGGGCCAGGACTCTCCCGTCGTGGCGCCAGGGCTGGCTGCTCTGAACCCTCCACCCCCGCCGGGATACGATTGGGACACCATTGACGCGGGTGCGATCCAGACGCGTATCAAGATCCAGAACGGGCAGATCGTTCTGCCGGACGGGATGAGCTACCGCATGCTAGTGCTTCGGGACAACACCAAGCTGTCAGTCGGACTGCTGCGGAAACTCCGTGACCTGGTGAACCAGGGCATGTGGCTGGTGGGCCCCAAGCCGGCACAATCTCCCAGTCTCTCCGACAACGACGCGGAGGTGCGCCGCCTGGCCGCCGAAGTGTGGGGCGATCTGAACGGAACCACGGTTACGGAGCGGGCGTTCGGCAAGGGCCGCGTGTTCTGGGGCCAGCCCATGCGCGCGATTCTAGACAAGCTGAATGTCAAACCCGATTTCGAATACACATCTCGCTCCGCGGATGCACCGATCAATTGGATTCACCGGCGCGTCGGCGACGCCGAAGTCTACTTGGTGGCCAATCGACGCCGGCGAAGCGAAGATTTGGTCTGCACGTTCCGCGTGAGCGGAAAGCAGCCGGAGTTTTGGGACGCGGTGACTGGCGAGATCGCGCAGGTGGCCACCTACGAAGTGGCTGACGGACGGACGCGGGTTCCGATTCGGCTCGAGCCGGCCGGGTCGATCTTCGTCGTGTTCCGTTCTCCAGCCCCGGCACGGCGCCTCCAGGCCATCGCGAAGGATGGCGCGACAATCGTGACAACCCGGCCTTTCGACAAGCAGGCCCCCGGGCTCCATCGCGACGTGACGAACAACTTCACCATAAGCGTCTGGTTAAAACCGGACATGGACACCACCATACCTACGGTCGGGGCCGCGGCCGGAGGTGTAGGCTTTGGAGGCATGAGGGGCGGCCCCAGCTTCGTCTTCTTCCCGCCGGAGGGCGAGACGGTATACGGCGCGGGCCACGCGGCTTGCGGGTTGGTGGCGGGCCGCAACGGCGTAGCCCTCTACGAGCGGACGACCGGCAACCCGACACCTGTAGTGGCGGTCCGAATGCCCATCGCTGGCTGGACGCACGTGGCGGTGGTCTACAAAGACGGTGCTCCGTCCTTGTATGTGGACGGCAAGCCGGCCGGCCAGGCCCAGAGATCGGGGACGGTCGTACACCCCGGCCTCGGCGAGTCTTATGACGCCCCCATGGACTTCATGGGGCAGATGACGGAACCGCAACTGCTCCACGAGGCGGTGGGCGAAGCTGGCATCCAGCAGTCGGCGGCAGCGGGCCTGCCCAAACCGGAAGATCCGCCACCGTTCCACTCGGCAGGCAGCGCGAAGCCGGAACTGCTCTACTGGCAGGACGGGATCTACAACCTGCGCGACAGCGCGGGCCGGAGTACCCCGGTGCAGATCTCGGGCCTCGGCAAGCCGGTGGAGATCACGGGGCCATGGCGGGTCAGCTTCCCGCCGAACCTGGGAGCGCCGGCGGAGATCACCATGCCCGAGCTGCTGTCGCTGCATCGGCACTCCGAAACCGGGGTGAAGTACTTCTCGGGCACGGCGACCTACGCCAAACGGTTCAGCGTTCCCGCTAACGCCACCGCCGACGGCAAGCGGCTGTTCCTGGACTTGGGGCGGGTGGAAGTGATTGCCGAAGTCCGACTGAACGGCAGGGCCGTCGGCAACCTGTGGAAGTTCCCGTACCGGCTGGACATCACGGATGCGGTTCGCTCCGGAGACAACGACCTGGAAATCCGGGTAACGAATCTCTGGCCGAACCGGCTGATCGGCGACGAGCAACTGCCGCCTGAATACGAGTACGGTGGCGGCCCGGGCGGCGGTGGCTTCGGCGGCACGGCTGCTAGCGGTGGGATCGCCAAGATTCCGGACTGGTATGCACAGGGCAAGCCCAAGCCAAAGAGCCAGCGGGTCGCTTTCACCACGTGGAAATGGTTTGGCAAAGACGACGCGCTGCTGGAGTCCGGCCTGATCGGCCCGGTCCGCCTGCGAGCCGCGGTACGGCGCGCAATCCCCGGCGAACAATCCGCCGGCGGCGGCCAGCAAGCACAGCAGCAACGCGAACGCCATGCCGCCCTTTTACCACCCGCGACGCCGAGGGACCAAGGGAAATAGCGCCCCAGCATTCCGGGCACGGAATGGTGCCCCTGCGTGCGCTGGCCCCGCGCGCCTGTTGGCGACACACGATAAGGCGCGGAGCGTATGGTCGGTGATCCCCCACGCGCACCCGGCATGAGCCCGCTTCGCGAGCTTGTTCTCCCCTCTTTTGCTACCCACAGCTTGCGCTGTGGGCTACCAAACTGTCGCCCACTTCGCTGGCTCAAGCGGCGACGATTTCATTGATATTCTCACATCTACGTCGCGCACCCGGATCCGCTTGATTTCCGCTCGAATGGCGACAGCGCGGGAGCGATGCCAGTACGAGGAACAACGATGAGACGGGAATACGATTTTTCTGGTGCCAAGCGGGGGCCTGTGGTCAGAGTGCCACCCGGCAAAACACGCATCACCCTCCGGCTCGACAATGACCTACTGGACTGGTTTCGCGCTCAGGTCCACCGTGCGGGCGGCGGCAGTTATCAGGCGTTGATCAACGAGGTCCTGCGCCGGCACGTTGCCACGGCAAAGGAACCGTTGGTGAGCACCCTCCGGCGGGTGATCCGCGAGGAACTCCGGCGAACGGACTGAAACTCCGAGTTTCCGCCGCGCCGTCGCGCGGGTATTCACCACGAGCGCCTCAGAGCCCTGAAAGCGAGCGCCTCGCCGATGGCTGAATCGCTGAGAGTCTTGGAACAGAAGATGTCGCCTGCCGCGCACCAGCCGACCAAGCTTGGTGTCCTCGGCTTTGTAGACGACCATTAGTGTCCGGCTAACGAGTCGCCCGTTCCGCGAAACCCGTTGATGCCGCGGCATTTGGGTACGCTTCCTGTCGTTTTCGATTTCAATTTCCAACCCGCATTTCCGCGCCCGTTTGCTGCATCCCGCCTCTGCGCCACAATGGCGCATGAACGCTGGACGCACCGTCTTCGCTCAGTTGATGGACCATTTGCCTGCGCATGAGTTGCACAAGTGTGTAAGTCGCTACGATGGAGACCGGCGCTTGCGCGGTTTCTCCTGTCACGATCAGCTTCTGGCGATGGCCTTCGCCCAACTGACTTGGCGCGAAAGCCTGCGTGACATCGAGGCGTGTCTTCGCTCGATGCAGCCCAAGTTGTATCACATGGGCTTTCGCGGCCGTGTCTGCCGCTCCACGCTGGCCGATGCCAACGAGCGCCATAACTGGCGTATGTGGGCCGATCTCGCTCAGGTCTTCATCCAGATCGCGCGCCCCATGTATGCCGGCGAACCGCTGGACGTCGACCTGGACGCGACCGCCTACGCCCTGGACTCCACCACCATCGATCTCTGCTTGTCCCTGTTTCCCTGGGCTCGTTTCCGCAGAACGAAAGCTGCGGTCAAGCTTCACACGCTGCTCGACCTGCGCGGCAACATCCCCACATTCGCCCAAATTACCGAGGGAAAACTGCATGATGTTCACATCCTCGACGAGTTCCTCCCGGAGCCCGGCTCCTTCTACGTCATGGACCGCGGCTACCTGGATTTCAAGCGCCTCTACACCTTCGTCCTCTGCTCGGCCTTCTTCGTGGTGCGCACCAAAAGGAATGTCCGCCTCCGCCGCCGCTACTCCCATCCCGTCGTCGAAGGCAGCGGCGTGATCTCCGATCACAGCGTCGTGCTCACCACGCTCGAATCCGCCACCGCCTATCCCGACGCGTTGCGCCGCGTCCGCTATTACGATGCCGAGACCGACAAGAAACTCGCCTTCCTGACGAACAACTTCGACCTCCCGGCTCTCATCATCGCGCAGTTGTACAAACAGCGGTGGAAGGTGGAGTTGTTCTTCAAATGGATCAAGCAGCATCTGCGCATCAAAGCTTTCTACGGCACCACCGAGAACGCCGTCAAAACTCAGATATGGATCGCCATCGCCACTTACTTGCTCGTTGCTATCCTCAAGAAGAGGCTCGGACTGGAATTCAGCCTTTACCAGATTCTACAGGTGCTCAGCGTAACCCTTTTTGAAAAAACGCCCATTTTACGGGCCTTCGAGCATTGCGACTACCGGATCGATTTACCCGATACCTGTAACCAGTTGACCCTGTTCGGGTTATAGCCGGACAGCAGTGAGCATCAACACCGGGGTCTTCATTCGCGGCGCGAAATTGATCTGCTCGGCTTCCGGCAAGCTGCCTTGCTGAAATAATCCCCCAACCACGAGGACGCTCCCTTTAAAACGGGGCTCCAGGGCAGGGAGAATGGCGCCCATCACCGCGCCCCAACTTCTTCCGTAGTAAGCCAACCGCGTAACGTCGATGTCCTTCCGGGTCTCCAGGTAATCGACAGTCCGGCCCATGTCCT